>JAJFUB010000132.1 GCA_021372615.1 bacterium
GGTCGGTGACCGCTCCCACAGACTGGCGTCTGCTCAGTGGCGTGGCCCACATGAGGGCCGTGGTCCGCGCGTGGGAGGGGTCACCGACCCCGACCGGACCTCAGCGACGCCTCAAGTAGTCCAGCGGGTACTTCCGCCCCATCGCGCAATCCTGGCACAGCGGCAGCCCCGCCAGTCTCCCCCACCTCATCCGCCGCCGCAGGGCCTGCAGCTTGTCCCCGTGCCAGATCTCGGGGATCGTCTGCTCGGTGGCGTTCCCCAGGCCGAAGTCCGCCTGCACGTCATAGCAACACAGGCCGATCTCGCCGCCCGCGCCGATGACGAGCGTGTCGTGCAGCCGCCCGCAGTCCACGTACACAAAGCCGCGGCGCCGGTCGGGTCGCGCCAACTCGGGGGCGACGACCTGCCCGGCCCAGTCAGTCCACGGCTTCAGCTCGAGGCGGACGTTCGGCCGCCCGCGGGCCAGGGCCTGCCAGCGCGCCACGACGGCGCTGAACTCCGGCAGCGTCGCCTCAGTGGCAATCACCTGCAGGGCAATGACAGGGAGGTCGCGGTCGCTCGTCGCGTTCAGCTCCAGCAGGCCCCGCACGTTGTCCATGACCTGGGCGAAGGCGCCGCCGCAGCGCAGGCTCTCATACGTCTCGGGGCTGCTACCGTCCACGGACACCCCCAGCCACGTCAGGGGTGAGGCCAGCAGCCCGGCCGCGGCTGCCTGGTCCAGCAGCGTCGCGTTCGTGCTGAGCGTCAGGCCCCGCATGGCGTTCCGTTCCTGCCCGTACGCCAGCAGGCCGGGCAGCCGCTCGCCGGCCAGATGGACAAAGTCCAGCAGTCGTGGGTGCAGCAGCGGCTCGCCGAACCAGTGCAGCGCCAGAAAGCGCACATGCCCGCCCGAACGCGCCTCAGCCGCCGCGATCTGCTCGATGAGCCGCTCGAACAGGTCCGGGCTCATGTCCCGCGCGGGCCGCCGCATGTCCCGGCGCGGGCACATGCGGCAGTTCAGGTTGCACCGGCTGGTGGTCTCGATGACGAAGCTCGTGGGGAAGTCCGGGGTGCGCGGCACCCGCCAGGCGCCGTACAGCCGCGCCAACGGGGCGTTGACCAGGCGCAGGAAGGCCGATTGGCGAGCAGGAGAGTTCATAGCCCCTGTAGTGGCGCGATTTATCGCGCCCGCACGGCGCAGTGAGATGCACGGCGCGATGAATCGCGCCGCTACCGATCGAAGATGCCCGCGCCGCAGGAGGGCGCGCGGGGACGGGACAGGCGACGGCCGATGACGATCCCCAGCAGTAGCCCCAGGAGCCCGGCTGCCAGCAGCCGGGCGCCAGTCGTCGCGGGCGACGTCTTCGGCTCCACGCCCCTGGCGTCAATGGCCGCCAGGGCGGCGGTGTTGTCGGCCATCTGTGACAGGTACGTGTCCTGCCCCGGGCGTGTGTCCAGGAAATGCACGTAGACGATGGGCGCGCCGCTGTCGCTGGCGATCTGGCGGGCCGCCTCGCCCTGCTTGGACTGGCGCATGGACAGCGGGCAGACAATGGCCGAGTAGGCGCCCCGGCGCAACTGCGCCACGGCCTCTTGCAGGCGCCGGCCGGCCACCGTGCCGGAGCCCTCCGCCATGGCGACTTCGCCCACCGGCACGCCGAAGTTGGCGATGACGTCACAGACACCGGGGATCATGGCCAGCATCGGCCGACCGGACAGCCCGCGTTCCTGGACGACACGCAGGCCCGCCTGGCGCTGGGCGGCCAGCTCCTGCTCGAAGGCCTGCAGACGCGCCTGAAGCACCGCCGCGGGCAGCCCTATCTGGGCCAGCCGCCCCGCGACGGCGCGCGCGATGGCGACGGCGTTGTCCAGGCGGAGCCACGGCGCGTGGGGGTTGCGGGGGTAGCCGGGGTAGTCGTGCAGCGCGGCGCCCCGGGCGGCGTAGTCGTCCCAGTCCAGGGAGGGCTTGTCGCGCAGGGCGGATTTGATGGCTGCCTCGAACTCATGCGAGGAGCTGGCTGCATAGATGACCAACTCGCTGCGGCCAAAGCTCCGCACCTGCGCGGCGGAGATGGTGAAGTCGTGGGGGTCGGAACCGGGCGGCAGCACGACCTGCATCTCCACCAGGTCGCCCGCGACCGCCTGCACGATGGCAGCCATGTCGGGCATCGTGACCAGCACCAGCGGTCGCCCAGCCGCATGCGCCGGGATCGTACCGACCACGATGGCGGCCAGCAGGCCCACCAAGCGACTCAGCCCCGCATTCGTCCCGCAGTTCATTGGCGATATCGCACCTGCCCGATTCGCCTCAGCATATCAGAAACACCGGAAGGTGTCACTCCTGCCCCGAGACGTTATAATGCGCACAGTCCGCTCCCTGCATGGAGGCCGCAATGTCCCGCTTCATCCAGTCCAGTCTCACCTTCGCGCTGGTGTTTGTCTGCCTCTCGGCGGTGACGATGGCGCAGAGCCCCACCTGGTTCAGCCCCGAGAACCTGCCCCCCCAGCTCCGGCACCCGCTGAAGCTGCTGGCAACCACTGCCATGTCCGGCGAGGGCAAGGACTTCTTCAGCCTCAAGCCCGGCCAGACGGCCACCATCGGCACGATCACCGGCCCCGCCATCATCTTCCGCATCTGGTCCACCTCCAGCAACACGAAGCTATCCTCGCTGGACATGATCGTGGATGGGAAGAAGGAGACGCTGGTGGACCGAGGCCGGTGGAGCGAGGAGCAGTGGCGCAAGACCAGTCCCCTGCGTTCTCTGGACAAGCAGGCCTACTGGTCGTATGTCCCGGTCTTCGTCAAGAAGCAGGCCGTGTTCCGCGCCCACAGCTTTGAGCAGGGCACGAACGAGCCGATGAAGTTCTACCTGCAGGTCGGCTATCGGCAAGTGCCGGCGACAGAGCTGGCGGCCGCTGCGAAGCTGGACCTCAAGCCCATCCGCGAGGAGTTGGGGCAAGCCTACGCCCTGGAGCCGAGCTTCTGGGGCAATCCCGCCACTGCGGCGAAGGGGCCGCTGACGTTGGGGAAGGCGTGGACGGTGCCGGTGTCGGGCCCGGCCCAGGTGCAATGTCTGGCCCTCACCGTCGGCGACGCCGCCACGCCCGAGCAACTGCGGGCGACGCGGCTGGTCGTGACGTGCGACGGGGTGCGGACCATTGATGCACCCGTGGGCGCGCTGTTCGGCACAGGGCACCGTGCGGCGGAAAAGCGACGCGGCTGGATCCCGGCCATCGGTACGCCGGTGGGGGACGGAGCGCTACGCCTCGCCTTCCCGATGTTCTTCGCCCAGTCCATGACGGTGGCCCTGGAGCCGTTCGGGAAGGGCGCTCTCCCGTCGGCCGAAGTGGCGATCCACCACATGCCGCTCAAGCAGGCCCCGAGGTACCGCCTGTGCGCGCAGTACTTCTCCCAACTCTCCGTCGCCGACCAACCCATGACGCTGCTGAACGTCACGGGCGAGGGGATCTTCGTGGGCACGAACCTGTGTGTGGACGGCAAAGACCGGAAGACCTTCGCCTTTCTCGAAGGCAATGAGCAGATCTACATCGATGGCGGCGCCAAGCCGACCATCGAGGGCACGGGCACTGAGGACTACTTCAACAACGCCTGGTACTTCGAGGCCGGGGAGAAGGCGAACCTCTTCTGCGGGGTGACGTTCAAGCAGGATCGCGAGCCACCGATGGTGGACTGCTACCGCTACCTGGTCTCGGACTGCATCCCGTTCCAGAAGAGCTTCCGGTTCGACCTGCAGCACGGCAGCCGCAACAAGGCGCCGGACGTGCTGTACGAGGGCGTGAACTTCTGGTACCAGGTGTCGCCGACGAACGTGGCCGAGCCAGTGGCGGCCAGGGCCCCGGCGGCCGGTGGAGCCGCGGGAGAGCCGACCGAGGGCGGCAAGATCCCGCTCGTGCGGATCGTGGGCTTCGTGCTGGCGCTGGCAGTGGTCGGCTTCGTCACGTGGTGGCTGCTGCTGAAGCGCAAGGCGTGAGGAATCGACACGGGGCGCCGTCCTCACGGCGGCGCCCCGTCTGCCTTCGCGTAACCCGTACCCCGTAGCCCGCCCCTCAGTACCGCACATCCAGCACACGCGGCCGCGGAAGCGTACGTCGCGGCATCACCGCGAACCGCTTCACCAGCCACAGGCCGGCGATGAAGCCGCCAATGTGCGCCCAGACGGCCACACCCCCACCGGCGCCCCCGATGCTGCCCAACCCCGCGAAGAACTGGAAGACGAACCACAGGCCCAGGAACACCACCGCAGGCAGGTCCACGACGGTGATGAAGACCACCAGGATGACCAGTGTGCGCACCGTGGCGCCCCGGAAGAGCACGAAGTAGGCGCCCAGGACGCCGGCAATGGCGCCGCTAGCCCCCAGCACCGGCACTGACGCGAAGCCGGAGACCAGCGCATGTGCCAGCGCGGCGATCGTCCCACACAGCAGGTAGAAGACCAGATAGCGGAAGTGCCCCATGCGGTCCTCGACGTTATCGCCGAAGATCCACAGGAAGAGCATGTTCCCCGCCAGGTGCAGCACCCCACCGTGCATGAACATCGAGGTCAGGATGGTCAGGAAGACGAAGCTCAGGGGCTCCCCGGCGTCTCGGTGGATGAGGTGCGCGGGGTTGAGCGCGAACTCCGTCCGCAAGTCCTTCTCCTGGACCTGCCACACAAACACGAGCAGGCAGGTGGCGATGATCAGGTAGTTGACCACCGGCGGGCGCGAGGACGGGATGTTGTCACGTAGGGGTAGCATGGAGTGTCCTGAATGAGCTGGGTCGCAGGCTGCTCGGGCGCTAGTGTCGCGTCCCGTGATTGGCTATGTGCTCCCAGTAGCGCGGGCGGCCCGCCCGCGCGGGCAGGCGAGCCGCCTGCCCTACTGCACAGCCTCTAGCCATCACCGGGACAGCACACTACGGCGTGGCGCCGGCCCGGCTGCGCACGTACGGGATGGCCTCGGCGTGCAGCCGCTGCGCTTGCGCCAGCAACTCGGCGGCGGGAGCGGCTACGGCGGCCGCCTCGCCCGCAACGACACGATCCTCCAACAACAGCCGCTGGCAGAACGCCTCCGCTGTGTCATCCACGAGCTGCTGCAGCTTCGCGTCCCGCGTGTTCGCGAAGGGCTGCGAGCGCGGGCTCTGCTTGACGAGGTCCGGAGGGACGAGCACGTCGAAGTTGGCCCGGTAGACGTCCGCCACCTCTGACAGCAGGCGTAGGCTGTCCTGGAGTTGGGCGAGCACCTCGCCCAGCGGCTTCGCCGCCGTCACGGCCTCCGCGAGCTTGGCCTGGGCGGCCGACAGGCGGGCGTGGGCGAGGGTGTAGTCGCCGCGCTTGGTGGCCTCGGCGGCCTGCCGCGATAGCCCGGCGGCAGCACCGAGGTCCACACCATTGGCCGCGGCGACTGCGGCGTCCATGTCGTAGATGACGCGCTCGTTGTCGTAGTGGCCCCGATGCACGGCGGCCAAGGCCGCCTGCGCCCCCGCCGCAGTCCCGCAGTAAAGCACGCGGCCGTCGCCGGGAGCCAGCGTGACGGCCAGGCCACCAGCGGGGAAGGGTGCCGGCGCGGTGAGGCCGCTCAGGTCACAGAGCTGGGTCGCGGCCCCGAGCTTGCCGGCGTCGGCCCGCAGCGTCGCCTGCTGCTCATGCTCCACGTCCTGGTTCACGGCCACGATGAAGAAGCCGCCGCCGGTGCGCTGCTTGAGCACCCCGAGCGTCACCGCCGGGCCCTGGTAGGCCGCCTTGCCCAGGTCCAGCGGCTGCGCCTCGGCGGTGAAGGGGTGGTCGTCCACGCAGTCCGTCTCCAGCAGCGACGGCCCGATGGCCGTGACCTGCCGGCCCGCCGCGCGCAGCGCCTCCCACCCCGACGTCCCCACACCCCACGAGTCGCACAGTGTGTAGAAGTAGTGCTGGTTGTAGCGCCAGCAGGGCGGCGACTGGCTGCCATGCCACGTGATGCCCTTGCCGCCGTTGGCCACGACCAGCCAGATCATCAGCCGCGTCTCAGGGCCGGTCGGCAGCAGCCACGTGTAGCCCTCCCGGCCGCCGAAGGCCGGTAGCATCACCCATACGGGGGCCGGGGTCTGCCGGGCGCAGAAGCGCACGAGCTTGGTCACTTCCCATGGGCGGCGGCCAGTGTTGCGGATCGGGTACTCATCACCGTAGTACACCGGCATGTACGGCAGGTACTCGGTGCGGTCGAGGTTGAGGATCACGAGCACGGGGTGGTTGGGGTCGGCCTCGCGGTACAGGGACTGCAACTCCACATACGCCGGCACATGGCCCGAGCCCGGTTCATCGCTCAGGTCGTAGGCGAGGATGAGGTCGCCGTACTCGCGGGCAAAGGTGCGGCGCAGATCCAGGTCAAAGCCGGTCTCGGCGATGCGCGCCAGCATGGCCTCCCGCGTTCCGGGCGGCTCGGGCAGCTCCACGTAGGCGCCGTCGGGCCGGTGCCCGAAGCGCCGCAGCATGTCGCCCTTGGGGATCAGGCGCATGTGGTACTGCCGCGCCAGGTCGCACAGCCACGGCTTCTCCCCCGCCTTCAGCGGCGTCAGGCAGATGTTCTCGCCGACGATGTACGTGTTCAGGTACGCTCGCCGGTACAGCCGAAGCTGCCGCTCGGTGGCCTGCTGCAACGTGCCCATCTCCGGCCCGGTGTAGCCGCGGAAGTACTCGCCGAACGGGTAGAAACCCGCCAGCGCCGGGTAGGGGTTGTCATCCGGCGGCGCGGGCAGGTTCTGCGGGAACCGGGCATTGATGAGCGCGGGTGAGAGCGCCACGCTCTGCGCAGTCGGCCCCGTGCCGGCGACCAAGCGCAGTTCCTGAACCTGCTGCCCGGGCCACGGCAGCTTCAGGGCGGCCGGCGTAGTCGGGGACAGGGGGACGGTCTGCTGCCACGACACAGGCTTGCCCGCCACGCGGCCCGTCACGCGCACTTCGGCCGATCTCGCGCCGCTCACGGGCGCTACGCCCAGCGTGAGGTCGCCCGCGCCCGGCAAGTTCAGCGGGCTGAGCGATACGGCCAAGTCCCGGCTGGCGCTGACGATGGGCCCGCCGCCGGGGACGGGCGCGATGAGGTAGGTCGTCTGCCAGGTCCCGCCAGCCGGCAGCTCGACGGGCCGGTATGTCCACTCCAGCGTGTTGAGGGCGGGCGTGAGGGAGACGAGGGCGTGTTCGGTCTGGGCGCGATCGAAGAGGACCGCCAGGCTGCGCTGCGCCGCGGGGTCGCTGTAGGCCAGCCAGCCCTCGCGGAGGTCGGTGATCGGGATGTTGGCCCGCGTCAGGCTTTCCAGCGGCTGCACGACGCGCAGATGGTCGCGCGCCGGCCAGGTGAAGACGCCGTGGCCTGGGGGCAGGGCCTGCTGGACCCGGAGGCTCAGGCACCGCTTCTCGGCCGCCGTATTGCGCACCCGCAGCGTCACTTCCAGCGACGCCGACCCGTCCGGCAGCCGCAGCTCCTTTTCAAACTGCAGGTCGGCGAGGCTGCCGCCGGCGCCCTGGTGCCGCACGCGGACGCAGCGCCGGGGCTCGATGACCTCCAGGATACACGGGTCGTCGCGCAGCAGGCCTGGGGGCGCCTCGGCCGGGGCAATCTCGGCGGCCATGCCACCGGGGCGGATCCCCTGCCACACGGTGGTCTCGTGATCCCCGGGCTTGAGCACATAGCTGCACACGCGGCCGCCCAGGATCGGCTCGACGATCGCACGGGCGAAGTCGTTGTCCAGCACATCGCCGGCGGGGATGAGTTGCACGTCGTCGTACCAGACGGAGCCGGCGCCGCCGTTGCGCAGATAGAGCAGGACGCTGCGCGTGGCGGCGTCGGTGCTGAAGTCCCAGACCAGTTCTGTCCACTCGGGCTGCTGCTCGATGCGCCGGCTGGACAGGTACTGCAGGCGGTTGCCCTTCTCGTCGGCGGTCATCACCGAGCAGTAGGCCATGCCATCGCCCGAGGTCCTCAGCCACACGCGGAGGGTCATGCGGCCGGGCCCGACGAGGCGGTCGCCCAGCTCCTGGCCGGCGATGTTGTTGTTCGCCTTGCCGGCATCGGTGATCTGCTC
Source organism: bacterium (assembly GCA_021372615.1). NCBI lineage: Bacteria > bacterium. The sequence continues at coordinate 8,036 of JAJFUB010000132.1, forward strand.
GCGGGGCAAGCCGGTGATCTGCAGCGAGCGGGCGCCGCTGTGGGCGTCGTCGGAGGCCTCGATCTTCCCGCGCGGGTTGCTCCAGTACACCGGCTCCCAGTCCTGTGGCAGGTTGGTGGCCGGGGCCAGAGTCTCGAAGCCGGGGTTGCTGACGGGGTTGGTCTGGGCGAGGGCGAGGGTGGCGCCGCACAGGGCGGCCAGGGCAAGGGCCAGGCGGGCAGGCATGGCGGTCCTCCGGTTGCCGTCAGTCCACACGCAGACAGGCGGGCCACAATGGGCCCGCCTGTCGGTTTCGTCTGCAGCGATCCGGCTTCCTGCCTACATGCCCATGCCGCCGGGCGGCATGGCGGGCATGGCCGGAGCCTTACTCTTATCTTCGGGCAGCTCGGCCAGCGCGCTCTCGGTCGTGAGCAGCATGCTGGCGACACTCGCCGCGTTCTCCAGGGCCGACCGCGTGACCTTCAGCGGGTCAATGATGCCGGCCTTCAGCATGTTGGTGTACTCGCCCGTGCGGGCGTCGAAGCCCTGGGACTTCTTCTTGCTGCCCAGGACCTCACTGACGACCACGGAACCCTCGTAGCCGGCGTTGGCAGCGATCTGCTTGAGCGGCTCGGGCAGGGCCTTGCGGACAATGTCCACACCGATGGCGGCATCGTCTTCGGCCTTGACGTCGTCCAGCACCGGCAGGGCGTGTACCAGCGACGCGCCGCCGCCGGCCACAATGCCCTCTTCGACGGCCGCGCGCGTGGCGCTCAGGGCGTCCTCGAAGCGATGCTTGCGCTCCTTGAGCTCGGTCTCGGTGGCCGCGCCGACCTCGATGACGGCCACGCCGCCGGCCAGCTTCGCCAGCCGCTCTTCCAGCTTCTCGCGGTCGTAGTCGCTATCGGTCTCCTCGATCTGCCGGCGGATCTGGGCGATGCGCGCCTTGATGGCGTCTTCCTTGCCCGCACCCTCGACGATCGTGGTCTCGTCCTTGCTGACGGTGATGCGCTTGGCCGAGCCCAGCATCGTCATGTCAATGCTCTCGAGCTTGATGCCGAGGTCCTCGGAGATGAACGTCCCGGCGGTCAGCACCGCGATGTCCTCGAGCATGGCCTTGCGGCGGTCGCCGAAGCCCGGGGCCTTGACGGCGCAGACGTTCAGGATGCCGCGCAGGCGGTTGACGACGAGCGTGGCCAGGGCCTCGCCCTCGAGGTCCTCAGCGACGATCAGCATCGGCTTGCCGGACTGGACGACCTTCTCGAGCACGGGCACGAGATCGGCGACGGCGCTGATCTTCTTCTCGAACAGCAGGATGTAGGGCTCTTCGAGCACGCAGGCCATCGTCTCGCGGTCGTTGATGAAATACGGGGAAAGATAGCCCTTGTCGAACTGCATGCCCTCGACGAGCTTCAGGTTCGTCTCGGTGGACTTGGACTCTTCGACGGTGATGACGCCGTCCTTGCCGACCTCACCCATGGCGTCGGCGACGATCTCGCCGATGCTCTCGGAGTTACCGGCGATGGAGGCGACGTTGCGCATCTCCTCTTCGGTGCTCACGGGTGTAGCGCTCTCGCGCAGCGCAGCGACGACGGCCGCGACGGCCTTGTCGATGCCGCGCTTGATGAGCATCGGGTTGGCGCCGGCGGCGACGGACTTGAGGCCCTCGCGCATCATGGCCTGCGCCAGTACGGTGGCGGTGGTGGTGCCGTCACCGGCGATGTCGTTCGTCTTGGACGCGGCTTCCTTCAGAAGCTGCGCCCCCATGTTCTCGAAGTTGTCCTCCAGCTCGATCTCCTTGGCGACGGTGACGCCGTCCTTGGTGATCACGGGGGAACCGAACTTCTTGTCCAGCAGCACGTTGCGCCCGGCGGGGCCAAGCGTCACCTTGACGGCATTGGCGACGGCATTGGCGCCCCGCTCCAGGGCCCGACGAGCATTCTCGTCAAACAGAATATCCTTGGCGGCCATAGCCTCAGAATCTCCTTCGTTTCAGGGGTAGTGCGGGCTTGCAGCCCGCGCCGGCCGACGCCTCTACGCGAGCTTGGCGTAGACCTGGTCGGCTTCGAGGATCAGGTAATCCTCACCAGCGTCGCTGACTTCGCGGCCGCCGTACTTGGCGAATACCACGCGGTCGCCGGCTTTGACATCCAGGGGCTGGGTGGAGCCATCTTCCAGGCGATACTCACCCACGCAGACGACGGTGCCCCATTGCGGCTTCTCACGGGCGGTCTCGGGCAGCAGGATGCCACCCTCGGTGGTCTTGGCCTCATCAACCTTGATCATCACTCTGGCGCCTAGCACTTTCAGAGCCACTAACTGTACCTCCCTTCGGGTCGCTGACGGCATCTGAAGGGGCCCGCCCGGTCTCGGGCGCGGCCCACCATTGCCATGCACTGCCCCGCCGGAGCGGGTGAGACAGAATATAGCGCATGGCGAGCGGTTTGGCAAGAGGGAATTAGCACTCTCCATGGGCGAGTGCTAAAGCGATGCTGTCGGCCCGCCCCGCAGGTGCTCCCACCCCGCTCGGCGAATGTCTTCGGACCCCATCCCCACGGGAGAAAGCCCATGCGATTCTGCCTGCTGCCAGCCCTGGCCCTGCTCGTCTCGGCCCTGGCCCATGCCGAGCCTACCCTCGTCGTTGACGCCATGGAGGACCTGGCCGCCTGGCGCACCGGCGGCCAGAAGGAGGCCTCCCTGCGCCCCGAGACCGCCCGTGTCGCCGAGGGCAAGCAGGCCCTGCGCTTTGACGTCAAGATTGACCACAACGCCGGCGAGGGCATCCAGGGCAAGCAGTATCCGAAGGGCTGGCCGCGGGTCGAGCGCAACCCGCAGCCGCCCCTGGACCTCTCCCCCGTCGGGGCGATCGGGTTCGACATCTGGACCGAGAGCAGCCGCGCCGCCATGCCCGGCTCGTCGCTGCACATGATCCTGCGCGACCAGAGCGGTGCGAACTGGTCGGCCAACCTGGGCCAACTCCCCCTCGGGAAGTGGCAGCACTTCCGACTGGACCTGGGCACCTTCCGGCACGACGCCATCGTCCACTGGCAGTTCTTCCTGTCCGAGTCGGACTACAACCACGGCGATGCGGTGAGCTTCATCATTGACAACGTGGTCGGCTACGCCGCCCAGCGGTCGCGGCAGTTGCTGCCCAGGCTGGCGGCCAAGACGCTGGCTCTGCAGCGGCTGGCCCCCGGAGCGGCCGCGGAGCAGATGGCCCGGCTGGCAGCTGTGAAGCATGAGACGGAGGCGGCGGTCCAGCGCTTCCAGGCCCTGGACCAGGTCAGCCTGCAGGAGTCCAATGCCCTGGACCAGGACTGCGAGCGGCTGGTGGCCGAGGCGGCGGCCCTCGCTCTGGAGATGGGGGCGGCCCGGACCGTGCCCGATGGGTCGTACTGCATCGCCACCGAGCACAGCTTGCGCAAGATCATGCGGGACGACACGGACCTGAACGTCCGGCGCGAGCTGAAGCTGTCGGTGGCGGGCAATGAGCACGAGGACGGGCAGATCGTCGTCCGCGCGATGACGAAGGACATCCCACGCCTGGCCGCCGACTGGACAGACCTCATCGTCCCGGGCGGGGCCAAGCTCCCGCGTAGCCTCGTCACTGTCAACGCCGTGGGCTATGTCGAGATGCTCAAGACCAGCTACCCGGTGGACCGCGGCGGCTGGTGGCCTGACCCGCTCCTCCCGCTGGATTGGCCTGGGAGCGGCAAGCAGGGCCTGGGGCCGCTCGCTGACAGCTTCTGCAAGCAGGGGGAGACGCAGCCCCTCTGGGTCACTGTCGCCTGCCCGGCGGGCACCAGGCCGGGCGCCTACCGGGGCACAATCACCCTCAGGCCGGAGGGGCTGCCACAAAGCCAGGTCGCGCTAACGGTGCAGGTGCGGAACTTCAGCCTGCCCCTGCGCCCGCGCCTCAAGACCGCCTTCGCGTTCTTCGAGGGCGAGTACCGCAACTACTTCAAGCGCCCCATGGCCGAGGCCGAGCGCCACGCCGCCGAGGACTTCCTGCTGGCCCACAAGCTCAACCCGATGAACCTGTACACCCCATGGGCGTGGCCGGGGCTGAAGGACCTCCAGCGGATGCGCGAGCGCGGCCTGAACGCCGTCTGCCTGGGCTACTGCCCCGACACGCCCGAGAAGTTCGGCGACCTGGTCTACTACCGCTATCTGCGCGAGCAGCGTCGGCAACTGGCCGCCGCGAACATGGCCGCCGACGGCTGGCTCTACGGCTACGACGAGCCCCACTGTCGCCCGGACTTCGAGCAGTTCAAGGGCATCATGCGTGAGGTGTACGACATGGTCGAGGCGGTCGCGCCGGGCATGCCGCGCGGCTCCACGACCGCCATCGTGCCGGACCTGCTCGGGGCGGTGAACCTGTGGGTCCCCCAGACGATGCAGGTTGTGCGCCACGACACGCTGGCCCGGCAGCAGGCCGGGGACACCGTCTGGACCTACGTGGCCTGCACCCCACCGCATCCCTTTGCCAACTACTTCATCGAGTACGCCACGCTCGAACAGCGGCTGCTGGGCTGGCAGACATGGCAGGAGCGCTGCACGGGCTTCCTGTACTACGCCACGAACCTCTGGCGCCCCAACTACGAGGAGCCCTCACCCCCTGCCCCCTCTCCCACGGGGAGCGGGGGGGAGATGGTTCGCTGGCCGGATCGGCCCTGGAACCCCCGCCCGGCCAAGGACTTCCAGTTCAACGGCGACGGGCTCCTGATCTACCCCCACCCGGACGGCAGCCTGCTGTCCACGATCCGCCTGGAGGCCATCCGCGATGGCTTTGAGGACTATGACCTCCTGTGCCTGCTGCGGGACGGCGGAGCGGCGCTGAAGGCCGCGAGGAAGCGCCCCGATCTGGTCAAGCAGGCGGCGGAGTACAGCGTCGTGCCGGAGACCGTCTCCAAGTCGCTCACCGACTACAACCACGACCCGAGCGTGCTGCTGGCCCGCCGTGAGGTCGTGGCGGGCGTGCTGGAGCAGGTGAAGACGGCCCTGGGCGACGCGGCCTGGCAGAAGGTGCTGACGGCCGAGCAGCCCCTCTCCCCGACCTCAGGCATCAAGGGCAACGGCGAAGCTGTCGTCGATCCGCCCTGCACCTTCGCTCCCAGGCAGATGCGAGCGTGGGATAGCGGGCCGAAGCTCGGGGCGAAGGCCGACGTGCACGGGCCCATCGCCGGGGCAGCGGGGCCGGTGTCGGCCGTCGCGACCGGGCACGGCAAGGGCTGGGCGGACTTCGAGAGCGAGTTTGTCCGGGTGCAGCCGGGGACATACGCGGTGCGCGTGCGCGTCAAGCCGGACTTCAGGAGCGGTCTGGTGCGCGTGTTGCTCTACAAGTACGACGAGGACAGGCGGCCCCTGGACCTGCCGACGCAGGCGCAGGGCGATCTGCCCGCCGCGCTGTTGGGCACGATCACCAGCAGCGGCCAGTGGGAGACGCACCGCTATCTGGTCAACATCCCGGCGCAGGTGAAGCTCGCGCAGATCTACCTGCAATGCTACCGCCTCGACGGTAGGGTGGCCTGCGATGCCCTGAGCCTGGAGCCGTGGAAGCCGGAGGCAGGCCTGGTGGACGACATGGAAGAGATCGGCAACTGGCGGCCTGGCTTCCCCGAGTCCAGCGTGGCGCGCGAGACACAGCTCGTCCACCAGGGCGACGCGGCCCTGGCATACGCGGTGAAGATTGACCACAAGGGCGGCGAGGAGAAGTACCCTATCGGCTGGCCCAGCCTCACCTACACGCCGGTCCCGCCGCTGGACTGGACCGGCAAGCAGGCGCTGACCTTCTGGGTGTACCCGACCACCAACCGCCCGGCGCTGCCTGCGCGCGCCATCAACTTCTCGATCCGGAGCAAGCCGGGCGACTCGCCCTTCCCCCCGCTGAGCCTCAAGCCCGGCGAGTGGCAGCAGGTGCGCATCCCGCTGGCGGGCAAGAGCCTGCCGGCGGTGAGCAGCCTGCACTTCTTCGTCGAGGAGGCGGCCTACCAGGACGGGGATTGGGTGCGACTCGTGATGGACGACATGCGGGTGGAGTAGACGGGGCTCAGGAGGGCGGCGTGGCGACCACGAACGGGCGGAAGCGCTCCACGTAGGCTTCCTCGATCTCCACGTCCGCCTTCACGGCCTCGCCCTCGTACTCGGTGTTGAAGACGCGGCCGTGGGCGTGGGCGAGGTTGACCAGGTCCATCCGCGCGTAGGGCAACTCCAGGGTCAGCCGCACCAGCTTGCTAAAGACGTGGCGCGCGATCTCCGCCCGCAGCTCGTCCAGTCCCTCGCCGGTCAGCGCCGAGATGGGCAGCCCCTGGGGGAGCTGCTTCAGCACCGCGGCGCCGCGTGCGGGCGCCATCTGATCCCACTTGTTCAGCGCCAGGATCGTCGGCTTCTCCCCGATGTTCAAGCTCCGCAGAGTCTCCTCGGTGGAGCGCATCTCCGTCAGAGCAAACTCCTTGCTGGCGTCTACCACATGGATCAGCACTGCGGACTCGACGACCTCCTCCAGCGTGGCACGGAAGGCCTCGACGAGCTGCTTGGGCAGGTCGTGGATGAAGCCGACGGTGTCGCTGAGCAGCACCTCGTGGTCGGCGATGTTGACGCGGCGGCAGGTGGGGTCGAGGGTCTCGAAGAGACGGTCGCGCACAGAGACTTCGTCGGTCCCGGCCAGCGCGTTGAGCAGCGTAGACTTGCCGGCATTGGTGTAGCCGACGAGGCTCACGGTCGAGAGCCCGGCGCGGCGGCGCGTGTCGCGTTCGACGTCACGGCGCCGGCTGACCTCCCCCAGTTCCTCCTTCAGGCGCCCGATGCGGGCGCGCAGACGTCGCCGGTCGGTCTCCAGCTTCGTCTCCCCGGGGCCGCGCACGCCCACGCCGCCGGCCGCCCCGCCACCAATCCGGTCCATCATCTTCCCCCGCCCGGTCAGGCGCGGGAGCAGATACGAGAGCTGCGCCAACTCGACCTGCAGCTTCCCCTCGGCCGTGTGCGCGTGCTGGGCGAAGATGTCCAGGATCAGCTCGGTCCGGTCCAGGACCTTGCAGCCTTCGAGGGCGTCCACCAGGTTCCGCACTTGCCGCGGTGACAACTCGCCGTCGAACAGCGCCACGGTGGCGTCGAGCGAGGCCATCTCGGCCTTCAGCTCCAGGAGCTTGCCCTTGCCCAGGAAGGTGTTCTGGTGGGGCGCCTCGCGGTTCTGCACCATGACGCCCACGGGCTCGGCCCCGGCGGCTTTCGCCAGGTCAGCCAGCTCGTCCATCGAGCGCAGGCCCTCGCCGATCAGCCGATCGGTGCCGACCAGCACGGCGCGCTCGATCTCTTCGCCCTTGCGTTCCAGGCCAACGCCGATGATGTCAGTCATGGGGATGGGGATCAGGCATTAGGGATTAGGGACTGGGTACGGCAACGGCTACGGCCGCACAGCCAACACTATAGAACAGGCGCCGGGAAATGCAAAGGGCCGGCCTCAGCGGAGGTCGGCCCTGAAGGATCCGGGGATGGATGGGGGGGCAGCCTGGGCACCGTCACAAGCGATGGAAGGTCCAGGGAAAGGTCCCCGCTGCGGGCAGACCCGGCGTGGTCTCGATGTACGCCAGCGCCGAGGTGAAGATCAGCACGTCGCTGTCATCCACGACCAGGCGCAGGATGCCCTCTTTCATGGCCCGCGTGAGGCGGCCCCTGAAGTCCTCGACCTCGGCGACGGCCGGCATGGGCTGCGGCGAGAACTCGAACACTTCCTCATGTCCGTCCACGAAGTGCAGCTTCATGATGAAGGGCGCTTCGGGCGGCGGTCCGCTTCCTTCGGGGGGGTGCACCATGGTGAGATCGCACTCTCCTTCGCGGATAAGCTCAGCGCGCTCTACGCATTGTGCGTGTTTCGTCCTGCGACCGCCCCGCACCTTCGTCCGGGGGCAACGCCTCAGAACTCCAGCGTCAGGTTCGCCCGCATCGCCGCGATGGCCTCCTCGATCTGCGCCAGCTTGTCCTGGCCCTTGATCGTCAGCGAGAAGCGCACGAAGCCCTCGCCGTACTCCCCGTAGACGGCGCCGGGGATGGCCAGCACGCGGCACTTGGCCAGCAGGTCGGTGGCGAAGCTCTTGCTCGTGTGCCCCTTGGGCACCGGCACCCACACGTAGAACGTGGCCTTGGGCGCGTCCAGCTTCCAGCCGAGGCTGTTGAGGCCCGAGACGAAGGCGTCGCGGCGGCGCTGGTACTCGTTCCGCATCTGCGGGACCCAGTCCTCGAACCGGTTCAGGCCGACGATGGCCGCCCGCTGGATGGCCATGAAGGTGCCGCTGTCAATGTTGCTCTTGCAGCGCGACAGGGCCTCGACATAGGGCTTGCCGCCCATGGCCCAGCCGACGCGCCAGCCGGTCATGTTGAAGGTCTTGGACAGCGAGTGCATCTCGATGGCGACGTCCTTGGCGCCCTCGATCTGCAGCACGCTCGGGGGCTGCACGCCGTCGTAGGCGACTTCGGAGTAGGCGCAGTCATTGACCAGGATGATCTGATGCTCCCGGGCGAAGGCCACGGCCTGCTCCAGGAACGCCAGGTCGGCAATGGCCCCGGTGGGGTTGTTCGGGTAGTTCAGGAACATCATCTTGGCGGCCTTGGCCACGCTGCGGGGGATGGCGTCGAAGTCCGGCAGGAAGCCGTTCTCGGGCAGCAGGGGCATCGGGAAGGCCGCGCCGCCACACCAGGTCGTCTGGACCTTGTAGACCGAGTAGGCCGGGTCGGGCACGAGCACCACGTCGCTGGGGTCAATGTAGGCCCAGATGATGTGCGCCAGGGCTTCCTTGGACCCGATGACGCTCTGGATCTCCTTGCCCTCGGGGTCCACCGCGACGCCAAAGCGGCGCTGGGCGAAGTCCGCCACGGCGGCCTTGTACTCCGGGATACCGAAGCCCGTCTCGTCGTACGGGTGGGTCTCGGGGTCGTGAGCCGCCTCCGCGAGCGCGTCAATGATGAAGTCCGGGGTGGGCATGTCGGGGTCGCCGATCCCGAAGTCAATCGGCTCCTTGCCGTCCGCAATCATCTTGCTCTTCAGCTCATTGATCTCGCGGAAAGGGTACGGCGGAATGCGCTGCAGCCTCTGCGCCTGCGGGATGTCCACTGCGTTGCCTCCGAGCGATGCGTAGTGCGGGCTTCCAGCCCGCTCAGGCCCCGAACCTATAGGACGGCCCGAGCCAGTAGTTCCTCGTTGACCGTCCCCTCGCAGACCTCGGTCGCCGGGCCGGTCATGTAGACATGGTTGTCCGCTTCGGACCACTCGATCTGCAGGTCGCCGCCCAGCAGGTGCACGGTCACCTGGCGACCGCAGTGGCCTCCCAGGATGGCGGCGACGGTCGTGGCGCACGCCCCCGTGCCGCAGGCCATGGTCTCGCCCGCGCCCCGCTCCCACACGCGCATCCGCACCTCGCTGCGGTCCAGCACCTGCACGAACTCCACGTTGGTCTTGCGCGGGAACAGGCTGTGGCACTCCAGTTGCGGCCCGTGCTCGCGCACCATGGTGTCGCAGATCTCGTCCACCTTGATGACGCAGTGGGGGTTGCCCATCGAGACGCAGGTGGCGGTGTAGCTACACTCCGGCAGCGGCACCTCGACGCCCTGCGCCGGCGCGGCGGCCTCGCCGGTCATGGGGATCTCGCCGCGCGTCAGGCGCGGCTCGCCCATGTCCACGCGCACGGACTGTACCTTGCCCTCACCCACGTCGAGGCGCGGGCGGATCAGCCCGGCGCCGGTCTCGACCGTCAGTTCGGTCTTCTCGGTCAGCCCGTGCTCGAAGACGTACTTGGCGAAGCAGCGCATGGCGTTGCCGCACATCTCGGCCTCGGAGCCGTCGCTGTTGAAGGTGCGCATGTGGAAATCAGCCTGCGACGAGGGGAGAATCAGGATGATGCCATCGCTGCCGATGCCGAAGTGGCGCTCGGACAGCAGGCGTGACAACTCCGGGAGGTCATAGGGGCTCAAGTCCTGCCCGATGCCGTCTATGTAGATGTAGTCATTGCCGAGGCCGTGCATTTTGGTGAAGCGCATGTCAACCCTCGCAGTGTGGCGCGATTCGTCGCGCCGCCATAGAAAGCACGCACGACAGGGAGTACCTGTCGTGCCTTCGGTGTCGGGGCTGCGGGGTGCGGCTCTCCGCGGCGTTCCGCAACTACTCGTTGTTGCGCGACTGGGGCCCCAGCACCGAGACGGCGCTCTTGTAGACCAGCAACTCGACGCCGCCGATGTCCAGAATCAGGGTGAAGGCGTCACAGGACTTGATGAGCCCGCGCAGGTCCTTGCCATTGACCAGCAGCACGCGCACGGGTGTCCGGCTTGTAATGAGCTTCTTGAGGTACTCGTCTTGGATGCTGGCCTTGCCCGACATTACGCCTCACCTGCCCCAGGGAGATGCTGTTCAATCATGCGCACGGCCGCGTCAAAGCCCTCAGAGTCCGCCCATTCCAGCCACGTCATCGTCTCACGTCGAAACCACGTCAGTTGGCGCTTGGCATAGCGCCGGGTATCGCGCTTGATCTGGGCTACGACCTCCGCCCAGTCTCCGCCCGTTTCCAGGAAGGCCAACAGGTGCCGGTAGCCGATGGCCTGCATGGCCTGGTGGGCCGTCGTCACGCCCGCCTCCCGCAGGTGCTCGACCTCCCGCAGCCACCCGGCAGCCAACATCTGGTCCACGCGAGCCTCGATGCGCGCGTACAGCACCGCCCGCGGGGATGTCAGGGCGAAAGTGGCGGCATTATAGTGGACTTTGGCCGCGTCGTCAACGCGAGCCAGGGCCGCCAGAGGCTCTCCAGTGTGCTCGTAGACCTCCAGCGCCCGGATGATCCGCTTGCGGTCACCGGCCCCCAGTCGGGCGACCGTCTGCGGGTCCACCTGCCGCAGACGCTCCCGCAGCGAGCCGAGCCCGTGCGCGTCGGCCTCCTGCTCCAGGCGCTGCCGGATCTCCTGCGTCTCCGGCGTCCCCCCCGGGGGGAAGCTCAGCCCGCCCAAGACCGCCCGGATGTAGAGGCCTGTCCCCCCACATAGGATCGGTAGCTTGCCGCGCGCATGGATGTCGGCAATGGCCGCAGCAGCCTCACGCTGGAAGTCCGCCACCGTGTACGGCGTGCGCGGGTCGGCGACGTCTACCAGGTGGAAGCGCGCCCGGGCGTGGTCGGCGGCCGTAGGCTTCGCCGTGCCGACGCCAAACTCCTGGTATATCTGCATTGAGTCTGCGGAAACGACCTCCCCGCCATGCCGCTCGGCGAGGCGCACTGCGGCCTCGGTCTTGCCGGTGGCGGTCGGGCCGCCGATGACGAGCAGGGGGATGGGCATGGTCTGATTATAGGGCGGCGAACGGCCTTGTCCAGCCTCAAGGACCCGTCAAGTCGCCTTGCGGAAAACCTGAAGAAAAATAACCAAGCTACATGTTTGGGCTCTGTCGCTACCGGGTATAGTAGACGCAGAAACCCTCCCTTTGACGCGCTGAGCGCGGCAGGCGATACCCGGATAAGCCTGCCGCGCTCAGTTTTTGTGCCCCGGTGTCCCCACTGTCGGAACCTTCCCGGCGTCGCCTGGTGTTATTGACCGCGAACTGGACGGCTAGTATACTGGCGCTGCCTTCCGAGGTCGTCGCATCGTGTCACGCATCGGGTCCCCCGCCGGGTGGGGGAGGCGGTGTGTTTTGTTTCTCGTGTCGGGCGCTGGTCGTAGGCGAGCGCCCACTCCCTGATCCCAATTGTTCCCGGCCATCTCCCGCCATCCGTGTGCAGGATGGGGTCACACCCGCTTGTCGGAGGTCAGAATATGATTGAGGTACAGGGCCTGACCAAGTACTACGGCCCACATCCGGCGATCATGGATGTTTCGTTCCAGGTGGAGGCAGGTGAGGTCGTAGCCTTCCTGGGGCCCAACGGCGCCGGCAAGACGACGTGCATGCGCATCCTCACCGGCTTCATGCCGGCCAATGCCGGCACGGCGACCATCGCCGGGTTCGACATCCATGAGCAGTCGCTGGACGCGCGCCGCCAGATCGGCTACCTGCCCGAGCACACCGCGCTCTACCGCGACATGCGGGTGCGGCAGTACCTGCGCTACATGGGACAGCTCGCCGGCATGGGCTCCGCGCAGGTCAAGGACCGCATGGACAATGTCATGACCCGCTGCGGTCTGGCGGAGCGGGCCGACCAGATCATCGGCACCCTCTCGCGGGGCTACCGCCAGCGCGTCGGCATCGCCCAGGCGATGCTCCACGATCCCCAGGTGCTCATCCTCGACGAGCCGACCATCGGGCTGGACCCCAACCAGATCCGCGAGGTCCGCAGCCTCATCAAGAGCCTGGCCGGCGACCACACAGTCATGCTCTCCACCCACATCCTCCCCGAGGCCCAGGCGACCTGCGAGCGGGTCATCATCATCAACCAGGGCAAGATCGTCGCCACCGACACCACCTCGGCCCTGACCCACCGGGTCAAGGACGCCGAGACCATGATGTTCCGGGTGGCCCAGGACGACGGGGCCATTCCCGCGGCGCTGCGCGCCCTCCAGAACGTCCACGCGGTGCGGGCGGTCCGGGGCGACAAGGGTGCGTACCAGGTGGAGACTTCCGTGGGCTGCGACTGCCGCCCGGAGGTGGCGCGCGCCATCGTCGAGGGCGGCTGGGGTCTGCTGGAACTGCGCCCGCTGGAGATGAGCCTGGAGGAAGTATTCGTCGAACTCACCACCGAAGATGAGGAGGTTGGCTAGGATGCGCAACGTCCTGACCATCGCCCGGCGCGAGATGATGGGCTACTTCACTTCCCCCATGGCCTATGCGGCCATGCTGTTCTTCCTGGGCGTCTGCGGTCTGATCTTCGTGCTCAGCACCTCGCAGTCCGGCGCCAAGGCCGACATGACCGGCATGTTCCACAGCATGGTGTTCCTGAGCCTGCTCATGTGCCCGGTCATCACCATGGGCCTGCTCGCGCAGGAGACGAACTCGGGCACCTACGAACTGCTGATGACCCGCCCGGTGCACGACGCCGAGGTCGTGGTGGGCAAGTTCCTCGGCGCGTTCGGGCTCTACCTGGCCATCATCGTGGTCAGCCTCGAGTTCCCGCTCATCTTCGAGGGCTTCGGCTCGCCCGACTGGGGCCAGACCCTCTGCGGCTATGTGGGCATCATCCTGGCCGGCATGGCCTTCCTGGCCGTCGGGGTGTTCACCAGCTCCCTGACCTCCAACCAGATCGCCGCGTGGCTCATGGGCCTGATCCTGCTGCTGTTCTTCTGGCTGATCGGCTGGATCGGCTATGGCGGCAGCGGCCTGCTGGGCGATGTGGCCAAGTCGCTGTCGTCGTACGAGAACTTCGGCGACCTGGAGAAGGGTGTCATCTCCAGCAAGAACATCGTGTACTTCGTGACCCTGATCGGCTTCTTCCTGTTCCTGGCGACGCGCTCGCTGGAGAGTCGGCGGACGGTCTAGCGCTTCGGGGGGACACCCCCCGCCGGCACACTGCAACCGCATATTTGGGTAGGTGAAACATAATGGCAGAATCGCGGGAAGAGCAACACTCCGCCAAGCGTGACCCGCGCCTGATGGCGCTGCCCAGCGAGGCGATGACGGTAGTGGCCTTCTATGGCCGCATGGCCGGATGGGCCGGCAGCGTGCTCCTTCTGGCCGCGCTGTTCATGGCGATGATCGCCAAGACGCTCAATCGCATGCCGATCAAGGTCGTCGGCATCCTGGCGTTGCTGTGCATCGCCTTCTGGGTCTACAGCAACATCCACCAACTCGTGGTCGCCGTCCGCACGCGCGGGGTCCAGAGCGCGCTGAACTCCGCCTTGTTCAGCGTGTTCATCCTCGCGATCCTCGTGGTGCTCAACTACATCGGTCTGCGCCACGAGGTCTTCCGGGCGGACCTGACCAAGAGCAAGCAGTACTCGCTCTCCGAACAGACCATCAAGATCGTCAAGGGCCTGGACAAGAAGGTCACCATCACGGCCTTCATCTCCCAGGAGCAATACAACTCCGACAAGCTGCGCCGGCTGCTGCACATGTACGAGATCGCCGGCGGCAGCAAGCTCGGCGTCAAGGTCTATGACTTCAAGACCGACATTGACAAGGCCCAGGAGTATGGGGCCCGGTTCGATGGCACGATGTACATTGAGTCGGGGGAAGAGGGCTCCAAGCGCAAGGAAGAGATCCAGGGCGGCACCGAGGAGCAGATCACCAGCGCCATCCTCGCCGCCACCACCGGCCAGAAGACCCGCATCTGTCTGCTGACCGGTCACGGTGAAATCGGCGTGGAGGGCGGCGGACCGGACAAGCCCTCCCTGGGCATGCTCAAGAGCATCCTGCAGAACCAGCAGTACCAACTGGACAGCCTGAACCTGTTCACCCAGGCCAAGCCGCAGGTACCCACGGACTGCAAACTGCTGATCATCGCTGGCGCCAAGTACGCCCCCACCGCCAAGGAGATGACCGCCATCAACCAGTACCTGGACCAGGGCGGCAACCTCTGGCTGCTGCTGGAGCCGCCGCCGGCCCCGGACTTCGCCGACCTGCTCAAGGCCCATGGCGTGACCCCGCTCGCCGGCGTCGTGACCGACACGGACCCGTACAGCAGCGCCGAGGGCAACCCGACCATCCTGGCCGCACACCCGCAGGAGCATGACACCACCGGCCCGCTGCAGACCGTCGTGCTGCCCACCTCCATTGCCTTCGACGTGCAGGAGAGCGCGCCGCCGCCGTCCATGCCCGGTGCGCCCCCGCCGCCGTCCAATGACAAGGCCAAGGCCATCCTGAAGACCAGCGATGTGGCCAGCGTCAAGGGCATCAGCGGGCGCCGCGGTCCCTTCGCCGTCGCGGTGGCCGTGGACGAGAGCCCGGCTCCGCCCCAGCAGATGCCCGGCCAGGAGCCGCAGGAACAGTCACCGGCCGAGCGCAAGGCGCGCCTCCTGGTCGTCGGTGACTCCGACTTCATCACCGACACATTCCTGCCGAACCTCGGCGGCCTGAGCCGACAGAACCTGGCGTTCGCCTCCATGTCGGTCAACTGGCTGGTCAAGAACGAGAAGCTCGTCAGCATCCCGGCGAAGGAGCCCGACGACAAGCCCTACAGCGTCACGGACGCCCAGCGCCGCTTCACCTGGGTGCTCACCGCCGGGATCGTTCCGTTGCTTATCATCATCGCCGGCGTGTTCGTCTGGTGGCGCAGGAGGGTCTAGCGGATCATGAAGAATGCCAAACGCCTCATCGCCGCCGCTGCCGTCCTGGTCGTCCTGCTGGCCTGGGTGCTGGTCAAGGACCGTGGCCGGGTAGCGGAAAAGGAAGAGGTCTTCAAGCTCAAGACCGAGCAGGTCAGTGCCCTGCAGGTCAAGACCGACACGCTGTCGCTGATGCTCCGCAAGGAGGGCGACCAGTGGGTGCTGGCTGAGCCGGTCAAGGGCTGGGCGGACAAGGACGCCGCCGAGCGCGCCGTCAACGCCATGGCCCGCCTCAAGCCGACCGGCAGCCGCGCCAAGGATGTCAACCTGGACGACGACAAGTGGGGTCTGAAGAAGCCCAAGCTGACCGCGACCATCACCTATGATGGCAACCGGACGGCCACGTTGTACCTGGGCAACCAGACGCTGGACAGCTCGGAGTACTTCGGCCGCATCGAGGGACGCAACAAGCTGTACTTCATCCCCACCAGCATCTACAGTGACCTGACGCAGGCCGTGGACGCGCTGCGCGACAAGTCCCTGGTGCACGTGAAGAAGGAAGACATCAAGTCGCTGACCCTCCAGTACCCTGACCGGGTGCTGGCAGTCGAGAAGGGCGGCACGGCCGAGGAGCCCCAGTGGTCCCTGACCCAGCCGTACCAGGCCAAGGCCGACGAGTGGGCCGCCAAGACGGTCGCCGAGAAGCTGGCGGACCTGAAGGCCGACGGCTTCGCCCCCGACACGCCGGCTGCGGGCAAGGACTACGGCTTCGCCAAGCCCATGCTCAAGGCGACGCTCACCACCCGCGACGGCAAGCAGTTCGTCGTGACCTTCGGCGCCAAGGGGCAGGAGATCGCCCCGCCGGGCGCCGAGAGCGCCCCGGGTTCCGTGCCGGGCCCCAAGGGCGTCGTCTACGCCCAGGTGGAGGGCCGGCCGGAAGTCCTGTTCGTCGCCGACAGCAACATGAGCGACCTGCAGAAGACCGACATGGACCTGCGCGACAAGCGTCTGCTGGACTTCAAGAAGGAGCAGGTGCGCGAGATCAAGGTGGAGCGCAAGCAAGGCGTCTCCTTCACCGTCGAGCGCAGCGGTCCGGATACCTGGCGCATCTCCGCGCCGAGCCCGGGCAAGGCCAACAAGACCAAGGTGGACGACCTGCTGTGGGACCTCACCGAACTGGAAGCCAAGGAGTTCCTCGGCGAACAGCAGGACCTCAAGCCCTACGGTCTGGCCGTCTCGGACATCATCTACACAGTGACCGTTGCGGGTCGCAGTGAGCCCATCAGGATCTACATCGGCTACCAGAAGGTGGATGGCGTCTACTACTGCCGGACCTCGCTGAGCAACCAGGTGTATGCCATCGGCGAGATGCCGGTCGTGGACCTGCCCAAGTCCCTGAACGACCTCAAGGACACCACGCCCGCCGCCACCGCAGCCCCGGCTCCCGCGCCGGCGCCCACGGTGCCGGCGACACCTGCGCCGCCGCCGGGCGGCGCGCAGTAGCCCTACGGCAAGCGCCTCAGCGACCCCGGCAGGCTCTGCCGGGGTTGCTGCTTTTCCGGGGCACAAGGATGCATGGTGGTGCAGAATGTGCTATAATCAGGGCACAAGACTGCATGACAGGACGGATAGTGGTCTATATGGCGCACGACGTGATGACAGCCGACCAGGCCGCGGAGTTCCTGCAGACGAGCCGTGACACGCTGCTGCGCAAGGCCCGGCGGGGCGAGCTACCCGCGGCCAAGCTGGGCCGCGAGTGGCGCTTCCGCCGCGCCGACCTGGAGGCGTGGCTGATCGAGGGCGGGGACGCGCTACGAGGTCGTGGGGCAGACGAAGACTGAGCTAGGGTTGGCCGGGCCAGTGGCTAACCGCGCGCGGCGGACCCGGTTCGCTTGACTCATCTCCCCCGTTCCAATATCCTATCCGCAGGCCGCTTTCCCTGCGGTCTTGTGTAGAGGTGTGTGTCTTTGGGCTGCGATCCCGGCACTGATTCCCACGTGGGGCTGCTGCAACAGCGTTTCCTCGAGCAGGTACAAACCCCGGCGCGGTATCTCGGACTTGAGCACAACAGCATCGTCAAGGACGCTGCGTCCGTGCGC
Source organism: bacterium (assembly GCA_021372615.1). Classification (NCBI taxonomy): domain Bacteria; species bacterium. The sequence goes on from JAJFUB010000132.1 coordinate 25,273, forward strand.
GCGCGTTTCGCCCTGTGCTACCCCGATACGTACGAGATCGGGATGTCGCACCTGGGCTCCCTGATCCTCTACAGCGTCATCAACAGCCACCCGGAGGTCTGGTGCGAGCGCGCCTACCACCCGTGGTTCGATGCCAGCGAGTTGATGCGCCGCGAGGGTCTGACGCTGACGAGCCTGGAGTCCCACACGCCGCTGGCGCAGTTCGACTTCGTGGGCCTGACGCTGCAGCATGAGCTGAACTACACCGCGGTGCTGTCGCTGCTCGACCTGGCACAGATCACGCTCCGCGCCGCCGAGCGCCGCCCTGAGGAGCCCCTGGTCATCGCGGGCGGGCCGTGCGCCTACAACCCCGAGCCCGTGGCCGACTTCTTCGACCTGTTCGTCATCGGCGAGGGCGAGGAAGTCACGCTGGAGCTGCTTGACGCCTACCTGGCCGAGCAGGAGACATGGGGGGAAGCGCCGGACGCCGACCAGCGAGCCGCGCTGCTGGCCAGGCTGGCGCAGATCGAGGGTGTGTACGTGCCGCGATTCGGCACGGAGCGCACCGTCCGCAAGCGCCTGGTGCAGGAGTTCGAGCACACGCCGGCGGCCACCCGCCCACCTGTCCCCTACCCCGAGATCGTGCACGACCGGGGACAGATCGAGATCAACCGGGGCTGCACGCGCGGCTGCCGGTACTGCCAGGCCGGGATGGTCTATCGCCCCGTCCGCGAGCGCAGCGTCGAGACACTCGTCGCCCAGGCCACGGAGGTCATTGACAGCACGGGCTATGACGAGGTCTCCCTGGTCTCGCTCAACTGCCCGGACTACACGCATATCCTGCCCCTGGTGGATCGCCTGCACGAGCAGTTGTCCGATCGCCGAGTGGCCATTGGCCTGCCGTCGCTGCGCATTGACAGCTTCAGCGTGGAGTTGGCCGAGCGCGTGCAGCGGGTCAAGAAGACGGGGCTGACGTTCGCGCCCGAGGCGGGATCGCAGCGCCTGCGGGATGCCATCAACAAGGGCGTCACGGAGGACGACCTGAGGCAGGCGGCGGGGGCGGCCTTCCAGAATGGCTGGCACCGCCTGAAGCTGTACTTCATGATCGGGCTGCCGGGCGAGACCGAAGATGACGTGCACGCGATTGCGGACCTGGTGGTCTCCGTGCTGCAGCTCGGCCGCGAGGTGCTCGGCCCGGACAAGGGCCGCCTGGCGCTCAACGTGAGCATCGCCGGCTTCATCCCCAAGCCCCATACGCCCTTCCAGTGGGCGCGGCAGAACACGATCGACGAACTGGAGGCCAAGCAAACGCTGCTACGGGAGCTGCTGGCCCGGCACAAGCAGGTCAAGCTGTCCTTCCACAGCGCGCCCCAGGCCGTGCTGGAGGGTCTGCTGGCGCGAGGTGGACGCGACTGGGCCGATCTGATCGAGGCCGCCTACCGCGAGGGCGCCGTGTTCGAGTCCTGGAGCGACCGCTTCGATCTCGGCCTGTGGCTGCGGGTCGCTGGGGAGCGGGGGCGCGATCTGCTGTCCGAGGCCCAGCGGGAGTGGGCCGTGGACGCCCCGCTGCCGTGGGATCACATCAGTTGCGGCGTGTCAAAGGACTTCCTGGCCCGCGAGGCCCGTCTGGCCGAGAGCCTGGCGCTCACCACCGATTGCCGCTTCGGCGCCTGCAGCGGCTGCGGCCTGCGCGGCCTGTCCGACCAGTGCGCCTCCCGCAGCGCGACTGAGGCGGAGGCCCGCCCATGATGCTCCGGGAACGCACCTTCGCGCTGATCACGTTCCGCAAGACCGGTTGGCTGCGCTTCCTGGGGCACCTGGACGTCGTGCGCGCCTTCGACCGGGCCATCCGCCGCGCCAAGCTGCCGGTGGCCTACTCGCAAGGCTTCTCGCCCCATACGCTGCTCAGCTTCGCCATGCCGCTGCCGGTGGGCATCGCGGGGGAGAACGAGCTGGCGGGCCTGGAGTTGGCCGTGGAGTGGGACCCGCGCGCGGTCTACAAGAGCCTGTCGCGGCAACTGCCCCCCGAACTGGGCATCGTCGGAGTGCAGATGCTGCAGAAGTCCAAGCGCTCGATCTTCGCCGACCTGGCGGCCGCGGACTACCGCGCCGACTTCACCGGCGTGGACGCCCAGGGTCTGGCGCAGGCTGTGCGCGCGTTGCAGGCCGAGCCGGAGTGGCTCATCCACCGCACCACCAAGAGCAAGGAAGTGGACCTGGACCTCAAGCGCAGGGTCCATGGTCTGAAGGCGCTGGAGGGGACGCTGCTGATGCGCATCGGGCTCGGACAGGACAACCTGGCGAAGCCCGAGGAGGTCCTGGAGCTGCTCTCGCGCCACCTGGACCACCCGCTGGAGACCGCGCTGACCCGCGTGGCGCTGTACTCCGAGCGACAGTTGCCCTTCACACCGGCTCTCTGAAGGCGTAGTATATAGCTAGCGAGAGACTTCGCCGGAAGCGACCTTCCGGCACGGCCGCAGTCGTCCCGGCCGCCGACGAGCGGCCCGCGCGAAGTGACGCGCGGGGGCTCGAGCGGCAGAGCGCCGGTGCGGTCCATATCACACCACCGGCGGGAGCCGTCGCGCTGCCGCCGCATCGAGGCTCAGAACCAATGGAGACTGACATCATTGTCAACGTCGCCACGCCGCGCACGCGGGTGGCGATCATGCAGGACGGCGAGCTGGCCGAACTGCTGCTGGAAAGCGAAGACCGCGTCGTTGGGAATATCTACCTCGCCCGGGTGGAGAACGTCGTACCGGGCCTGGATGCCGCGTTTGTCGACTGCGGCATGGACAAGAATGCGTTCCTCCATGTCTCCGACGCCATGGAGACGGAGCCCTCGCGTGCGCAGATGCGCCGCAAGATGGAGTCCTTCCCCCCCATCAAGGAAGTCGTCAAGAACGGCGACCAGTTCCTGGTGCAAGTCACCAAGGGCCCGGTGGACGCCAAGGGCGCGCGCGCCACGCGGCGCCTGGCTCTCCCCAGCCGCAACCTCGTGCTCATGGCCGACGGGCGAGGCAAGGTCGGCGTCTCCAAGAAGATCGAGGACGACCAGGAACGCGCCCGGCTGCGCGAGCTGGCGGTCAAGACCAAGCCCGAGGGCTTCGGCATGATCGTCCGTACCCGCGCCGAGGGCGCCGACCGCAAGGACTTCGAGGCCGACGTCAAGTTCCTGATGAGACTGTGGCGCTCGATCCAGGCGCGGGCCCGGCAAGAGAAGGCCCCGGCCCTCATCTACGAGGACCTCAGCCTCGTCTTCGAGGTCCTGCGCGATGTCTTTGACCCCAACGTCCGCAACTTTGTCGTGGACGACAAGATCACCTACGACAAGGTGCTCAACCTCCTGAATACACTGGCGCCCGAGCTGCGCCCGCGCGTGAAGCTCTACCGTGAAGAAGAGCCCATCTTCGCGCACTACAAGGTTGAACAGGAGATCGAGCGGGCGCTGCACCGTAAGGTCTGGCTGCCCAAGGGCGGCTACATCGCCATAGACCCCACCGAGGCCCTCACGGCCATCGACGTGAATACGGGCAAGTTCACCTCCCCCAAGCGGCTGGAGGACACGGTGCTGCGCACGAACCTGGAAGCGGCGACGGCCATCGCCCGCCAACTGCGCCTGCGCGACATCGGCGGCATCATCGTCATTGACTTCATTGACATGGACAACCCGCGCCACCGGCGGCAGGTCACGGCGGCGCTGAAGGCCGCGCTCGAAGAAGACCGCATGCGCACGCGCATCATGCACATCACGCGGCTGGGGCTGGTCGAGATGACGCGCAAGCGCACCGGCCAGAGCCTCAACCGGCAGATGCTGATCCCGTGCCCGTGCTGCGAGGGCACCGGGCGCATCCACAGCCCGGAGACCGTAGCGACGCGCCTGGCTGAGGCCCTGCGCCAGGCCGCGCTGCAGCACCCCGGACAGGCTCTGTTGGTGAAGGCCAACCCGGACGTGGTGCTGCTGCACGTGGGCTCGCAGGGCACCATCGCGACGCAGACCGAGCAGCGCCTGGGCCACAACGTGTACTTCCGCGGGGTGCCGGACATGCACCCGGAGACGTTCGAGGTCACGCCCGACACCGACCGCAATCTCAAGAAGGTCCACCTGACGTTGCGCAAGGGCCAGAAGATCGCCTTGGAGAGCGACGACGTGGTCGCCCGGCCTGAGGAGGGCCTGGTGGCTCTGCGAGATGGGTACCTGATCGAGGTTCCCGGGATTCCGGCTGACGCCGCCCTGCCGCTGCAGGTGCGTCTGACCGATGTGCAGCGCTCCCACGCCGTTGCGGAGCCCATGAACCGCAAGTAGCCTATGCGCCCGCCTAAGCCTTCACCCTTCTTCCGTCCCCAGCGGATGGACGCGCTGGTGCAGGCGCCCTCCCGTCCGCTGTTGACGCACGCCCGCCGCCGGGTGGTGGCGTGGGTCGTGGCGCTGGCGCTGTTCGCCCTCGCGGCCGGGACCGCCATCTACCTGGCGCACCCCGAGCGCTGGCAGCATCCCGGGGAGAGGAAGTCAGCGCAGGGCCAGGAGACGAGGACGCGAATCGCGCAGGAGGAGCCCGGCGTGGCCGCCGTGGAGGTGCAGCGCGGCCGGGACACGCGCACGTACCGTTTCCGGCGGGTCGGCAAGCAGGTCGTGGTGGAGGAGACGACACCCCCGAAGCCGCAGAAGAAGGGCTGGTGGCAGCGGCTCTTCGGCCGCGACTGAGGGGGGCCCGCACGCGCTTCGCCAGTGCCGGCTACTCTACAGTACCAGTAGCGCGGGCGGCCTCGCCCGCGCGCCGACGGGCAGGCGAGGTCGCCTGCCCTACTGGAGAGGCGGAGCGCCGCTCCTCCCCCGCGCCTGCGCCCACCCCAACAGCTTCTCCGCACACGAGTCCGGCACCTCAATCCCCCCGATGTCCACCGGATAGCTCCCGGACGGCCCGTGGCAGTCTGTCCCGCCCGTGACGTACAGCCCCAACCGCTCCGCCATCTCGAGGTACCGCCTTGTGTCGGCCGGGCTGTGCGCCGTGTGGTAGGCTTCCAGGCCGGCGATGCCCTGCAGCACCAGTTGCGGAATCAGAGCGTCGTCCCTCACGAGCCCCGGGTGGGCCAGCACCGGCAGCCCCCCGGCCTCGCGGATCAGTGCCGAGGCGCGTTCGGGCTTCAGTCGGTAGCGCTCCATGTACGCCGGACGCCCCCGCCGCAGGTACACCTCGAAGGCCTCATTGGTCGTCTCGACCACACCGCGCCGTACCAGCGCCAGCGCCACATGCGGCCGCCCCAGGGCAATGTCATGCCCCTCCTCGGCTCCGGCGGCGGCCTCGACATCCGCCACCTCCAACGCCACCCCCAGCTCGTTCAGGCGCGCCACTGTGCGCTCGATGCGCGCGGCACGCTCCACGCGGACATGCCGCAGCTCATCCAGCAGCGGCTCATAGTCCGACCGCGCGAAGTAGCCCAGGATGTGCAGCTCCTGTCCCCGGCGCACGCTGCTCACCTCAACGGCGGGCAGGTAGGCGATGCGCCCCTCCGCCGCCGCCAACGCCGCGGCGTTGGCCGCCATCGAGTCGTGATCGCAGATGGAGACCGCGGTCAGCCCCTTGCCGACCGCCAGGTCAATGATCTGCTCGGGGCTGTATGCCCCGTCCGAAGCCGTGGAATGAACGTGAAGATCAACACTCATGGGCCATACCGAATGACGCCTGCAGGACGATGGGCCGCCAGGGCCGGGGAAGCCGCTCTCTGCCTGCCCCATCCATCACTCCGCATTCATCATTCATCACTCTTCCTTTCGGTCAGCCACCACCGGACCAGCTTCAGCGCGCCGGCTTTGTCCAGGGGGCGGTTCATGCTACCACAGCTGGCCTGCTGCACACACGCGGGACAGCCCTGCTCGCACGGGCAGTTCGCGATCGTCTGCTCGGCGGCCTGCAGCAGCTCCGGCACGACCCGGAAGGCCGCCTCGGCGATCCCCACGCCGCCGGGGTAGCCGTCGTAGACGCAGATCGCGGGGCCCGAGATGTCCGGATGCAGCGGGGTGGAGATGCCCCCCACATCGTGCGGATCGCACGAGGCGAATAGCGGCAGCAGCATGATCATCACATGCTCCAGCGCGTGCAGCGCCCCGGCCTGGTCGTAGACCTCGTCCTCGGGCAGGCGCATCGCCTCCGGCGACGGCAGCAGCCACAGACCCATTGTCTCGAAGTCCTCGGCCGGCAGCTCCAGGGCCTCGCTGCCCATCTGCTGCTCGGTCACCTGCCGGATCCTCTGGTACCCCACGACCTGCGAGCGCACCGTGACCGGCCCCAGTTCCAGGTGCAGGGCCCCCGCCTGGGCCGTCTCCGCGCCCTCGGTGACGCGCCGCACTTCGGACATCACCAGGGGCTGGGTGTAGTACTCGGCGTCGGCCGGCCGCACCCGGGCCACCCGCTCCTCCAGGTCCAGCTTCTCGACCAGGTAGGTCTGCCCGCCATGCAGGTAGATCGCCCCCTGGTGGACCATGCGGAAGGCCGACTGGCCGTCCATGGTGCCCAACAGGGCGCCGCTGTCGGCGTGGACGATGTCATAGCCCGCGCCCGAGGCGCTGCGGATGCTAATGTCGCGCGCGGGGTACAGCTCCGGGTCCACCCAGTACCAGCGCGAGCGCTCGATGACATACCCGCCGTCGCGCAGGACCTCCAGGATGGCCGGCATCTTGCGCCCGAAGAGTGCTGTCTCGCCATCCCCGAGGGGCAGCTCATAGGCCGCGCACATCAGGTGGCCGGCGAGGATGAAGGTGTTTTGGGGGTCAATGATCGCGCGCTCGGTGCTGGCCCCGGCGAGGTAGTCCGGGTTGTTGACGACATACTGGTGCATGGGCCCGCTCAGGCCGATGAGCACCGCCAGGGCGTCCTCGTGCCCGCGCCCGGCGCGCCCCATCTGCTGCCACGCCCCGGCGATTGTGCCCGGATAGCCGGCCATCACGACCGCCTCCAGGCCGCCGATGTCCACGCCCAACTCCAGGGCCGTCGTAGCCGTCACGCCCAGCAACTCCCCCGCGAACAGGCGCCGCTCGATCTCCCGGCGCTCCAGCGGCAAGTACCCGCCCCGATAGGCCATCACGCGGGCATCCAGCCCGCCTTCGCGGAGTTGCTCGCGGGCATAGCGCAGGATCAGCTCCGCCTGGCTCCGGGCGAGGGTGAAGGTGATGTTGCGCACCTCGCGCCGCACCAGCAGAGCCATCAGGTCGGCGGCCTCCAGGTTCCCGCTGCGGCGGCGGCCCGTCACCTGCTCCACGACCGGCGGGTTCCAGAAGACGATGAGCTTGCGGCTCCGGGGCGCACCGTCATCGGCGATCACGCGCAGGGGCAGCCCGGTCAGCTTCGCTGTCAGCTCCTCGGGGTTGGCGATGGTCGCCGAGCAGCAGATGAAGCGTGGATCGGACCCGTAGTGGGCGCAGAGGCGCCGCAGCCGCCGGATGACGTTGGCCGTGTGCGAGCCGAAGATGCCCCGGTATGTGTGGACCTCGTCGAGCACGACGTACTGCAGGTTGCGGAAGAAGTCCGACCACGTGTGGTGGTAGGGCAAGATGCCGACATGCAGCATGTCGGGGTTGGTCAGCACGACCTGGGCGTTGCGCTTGATCAGCCGGCGGCGGTCGCGCGGCGTGTCGCCGTCGTAAGTGTCGGCCACGAAGCGCTCCCCGGCGCCGTAGTCGCCGAGCTTGCGCAGTTGGTCCTGCGCCAAAGCCTTGGTGGGGTAGATCAGCAGCGCCCGGCTGCCGGAGTTGCGGTACAGCGCGTCCACGATCGGCAGCAGGTAGGTCAGGGTCTTGCCGCTCGCCGTGCCTGAGACCGTGCAGACGTGCCCGCCGCCCAGCACCGCCGAGATGGCCTCAGCCTGGTGGCTGTACAGGTGTTCGATGCCCTGGGCGGCCAGCAGCGACGCGACCTCCGGGTGCAGGGGCAGTTCGGCGTCGCTGAAGGTGGCGGCGCGAGCGGGCCGCTCGCGCACATGGATGACCTGCCCCCCGTAGCTCTCGCGGCCCTGGATGTCAGCCAGCAGGCGCTCGACGTTCATGGCTCATCCTGTGGCTCGGGCGCGTCTGGCGGCGCGTCGAGCGGCTCGGCTTCGGCCGCCGGGGGCAGTCCCTGTCCCCCGCCGCCGAGGCCGTACGGGTCGTCGTCCGTCGCCGTGTACGCCGCCTCGTCTGCGGCTGCGGCTTCCCGCTTCGCCCGCTCGACCCACCTGGCCAGTGTGATGCTCAGGAAGTACAGCCCGATCAGCGGCAGCCCCATGGCCGCCATCGTGACGGGGTCGGTCGTCGGGGTCACGATAGCCACGACGATCAGGATGATGACGGCGGCGTTGCGCCACTGGCGGCGCAACCCCTCCGAGGTGGTCAGCCCGATCCAGACCAGGAACATCACGACCATCGGCAACTCGAACAGGATGCCGGTGGCCACCAGGCATTGCAGCAGGAAGCGCAGGTACGAGCCCAGCGTCCACTCCGGCGCCACCTGGAAGCTGACGAGGTTGAACCGCAGCAGGAACCAGCAGAACACCGGGGCGAGGAAGTAGCAGAAGAGCACGCCCACCACAAACAGCCCGATGAAGCCGGGGATGAACCAGTAGGTGAGCTTGCGCTCACGGGGCGTCAGCGCCGGGTTCACGAACCGGAGCAGTTCCCACAGCCACAGCGGTGCGGTCACGACGACGCCGACGATCAGCGAGGCGTACATCATGATCAGCAGGCCGCCGACCGGCTCGAAGATGCGGAAGTTGAAGTCGCTCAAGCCGGCCCATCGGGCGCCCTGCCAGGCCGGCCACTCGAGCGCCCAGAAGACCGAGTTGCGGAACAGCCAGGCGCCCCCCGTCGCCAGCGCAATGTACAGCAGCGACCGCAGCAGCGCGAAGCGGAACTCCTCCAGATGCTCCCAGAAGGTCATCTCGGCGTTGGGGTTGGTTGCCATGGGGCACCCCGTCGGGCCCGTGGGCCCACGGTCTGGCGCGGCCGCTCGGAACCCGCGCGTCCGGATACGTCAAAGCCTCCACTGCCCGACGGACAATGGAGGCTTCCGGTTCCCGTCCGTGCGAGACTAGATGATCGTGACTTCGGTCTCCTGGTCGAAGACATGGCACTTGGCCATGTCGAACACGACCTCCAGCGGCTGGCGTTCCTTGGCGTCGGTCGCGCTGTCGAGGTTGACCACCATGTCATCCCCGCCGCAGTTGACGTACAGGACACACTCGGCGCCCATCGGCTCGATGACCTCGACTTCCACCGTGACGGTGTTGTCGGCGGTGGGAGGCACAGCGCCCGGAAGGGCCTTGTCGCAGATGTCGCTGGGGCGGATGCCGAAAACGACCTGCTTGCCGACATAATCCTGCAGCTTCGGGGCGCGCTCCTCGTCCACCTTGACGCGGAAGCCGTTGGCCTTCACGTAGATGGACGAACCGTTGCCCTCCACGGAGGCAGTCACGAAGTTCATGGGCGGGCTGCCGATGAAGCCGGCCACGAAGCGGTTGGCGGGGTAGCGATAGATCTGCAGGGGGGTGTCCACCTGCTGGACGAGGCCGTCGCGCATGACCACAATGCGGTCGCCCATGGTCATGGCCTCGACCTGGTCGTGGGTGACGTAGACGGTGGTGATGCCCAGGCGCCGGTGCAGCTTGATCAGCTCGGCGCGGGTCTGGATGCGCAGCTTGGCGTCCAGGTTCGACAGCGGCTCGTCCATGAGGAACACAGCGGGCTCGCGGACGATGGCTCGGCCGACGGCGACGCGCTGCCGCTGGCCGCCGGACAGCTCCTTGGGGCGGCGCTTGAGGAGGCCCTGGATGCCGAGCATCTCGGCCGCTTCGGCCACGCGGCGGGCGATGTCCTCGCGCGCCACCTTGCGCAGCTTCAGCCCGAAGGCCATGTTCTCGTACACACTCATGTGGGGGTACAGGGCGTAGTTCTGGAAGACCATGGCGATGTCGCGGTCTTTGGGCGACACGTCGTTGACCAGCCGGTCGCCGATCCAGATCTCCCCGTCGGAGGATTCCTCCAGGCCGGCGATCATGCGCAGACAGGTGGTCTTGCCGCACCCGGACGGGCCGACCAGCACCAGGAACTCCTGGTCGCGGATCTCCAGGTTGACATTGTTGACCGCAATCACGCCGGGGAATCGTTTGCTCAGGTTGACAAGTCTCACTTGCGCCATAGACGGGACACGCTCCGGGATCGAACAGGACCGACAGGGGTAGGGCGCGCGTTGCGCCCGCTCGAACGCCGCCAAGACAGGTCTGGTCCTGCCCGCGGCCCTCAGCAAAACGGCCCGTATACCCACGGGCCGGACCTGCTGCGATTATAGGTGAGGTCGGGCCGGATGTCAATTCGCTCGGTCACAGGGCCGCCGCGGCCCGCTCCCGTTGCCGCGCCCGCTGCTCCTCGGTCTTCCAGCGGTCGTGCAGCCACAGCCAGTTGTCCGGGGCCATGCGAATGGCCTGCTCGATGGCCGCGTTGACCCGCCGGGTGTTCTCGATCAGGTCCGCGTCCCGGTCCTGCGTCGCCACCATCTCGAGCTCCGGCAGCAGCACCCCCTCGAAAGTGCCGTCCCAGTGGCGGATGCAGAAGCCCGCGAAGACCCGCGCCCGCGTGGCGCGAGCCAGCCAGGCCGGACCGGTGACCGACCAGGCCGGCCGGCCCATGAAGTCCACCTGGACCCCGCCCTCCAGGGCATGCTGGTCGGGAAGAATGCCCAGAAGCCCCCCCGACTTGAGCACGCGCACCATCTCCAGCGTCTCGTCCCGGTCCAGGACGCGCAGGCCATGGCTCAGCCGGGCCTCGCGGATGGTCTGGTCGGCTCCCGGGTGTTTGTGGGGGCGCGCCACGACCGACATGGGCTGACCCAGCCCATCCGCCACCCGGATCGCGGACCACTCCCACTGCCCGAGGTGGGCCGTGATCATCAGCACCCCTGATCCCGCCGCCAGGGCCTCCCGCACCGGGTCCAGCGGCGGCACCGGCACGAGCCGACGCAGGTCTTCGGGCCGCAGGTACGGCAGCTTCAGCATCTCACCCACAGTGCGGGCCGCGTTGCGGACCGAGCGGACGTAGACTCCGCGCCGCTCCGTTGGCGACATCTCCGGGAAGGCTGCGGCGATGTTCGCATCGGCCATGCGCCCGCGGCGCCGGGCCAGCAGAATGACCAGCGCGGCCAGTGCGTCAGACACGCCCCAGAGCGCCCGCAGCGGCAGCAGACGCCCCAGTAGACTTCCCATGCTCAAGCCGGCCGAAGCTGCTGCCCGCCCCAGCCGTCGTCCCAGGCTGACCCTCATGTACTCACCCACTACTCCGCGTTACCCACCCTAAAACAGATTCGCCGCCGGGGAGCCAATGCCCTCCCCGGCGGCGATAGGCGGACCAACGGTACTGGCTAACCCTCCGGCGGTGGGATGACCCATGGCTCCTTGCGCCGGAACTCGTTCTCGAACTGACTCTCGATGATCCCCCGCTTCTCCAGGGCGATCATGCAGGCGCGGATGCAGCCCTTCGCACCGCAGACCGCGTAGTAGCCCGTCGTGGAGAGCATCGTCTTGTAGTAGTCCACCACGTGCCCGGTGGGGAACTCGGGCGTCTTGCGCCACGTGGCCCCGGCGATGGTGTAGGCCAGCTTGTAGGCCTCCTCCTCGCTGCAGTGTTGCTTGGCCACGTTGAGCCGCAGGCCGGGGCAGTCCCTGGCCAGGAACGGCGAGGCCTCCACGTTCAGCCCGTGATGGGTCAGTGTGCACTTGCCCATGTGCACATCGCCCCACTCGATGACCTGATCCTCGATCTGGATGCGGACCACCTGGTTGTCCTTCACGTGCGGAATGCAGTGGCCCGGGCAGTCGCGCACGCAGGCCATGCAGCGGTTGCACAGCGACGGCTTCAGCACCGGGTCGGGCTCCAGCTCCGCGTCGGTGATGATCATGCCGAGGCGCTGGCGCGGCCCGAACTTCTTGGTCAGGAAGACCTTCGACCAGCCGATCTCACCCAGGCCGGCGGCCACGCCGGCGATGCGGATCTGCGGGTAGATGTCCGGCCCCGGCTGCCCCTCGCGCAGCGGGCCCTGGCGCGGCATGGCTTCGGGCACGCCCGGGTAGATGGGGATGGCCTCAAAGCCATGGTCCTCGATGAAGCACGCCGTCTCGTAAGTGCCCTTGGGGCGGAACAGGTTGTTGAGCCGGTTGTAGGCGAAGAAGGTGTAGTTGCTCCAGTGCGTGCCCTCCTCGATGCCCCGGTAGGTGCCCCGGGGGATCCGGCGCAGAGTCACGATCACCGTCTTGGCCTTCGGGTAGATCAGCGCGGGGTTCATCTGGTCGGGCGCGCCCGCGAAGCGCGAGATGGGCGCCATGCCGACCATGTCCAGCCCGCGGCTGATCCCGTAGTCCTTGATCATCTGCGAGGTGAGCTTCATCGGGCCTTCTCCTCCTCGCGCGCGCGGAAGCCCTCCGGGTCGGCACAGCCCTTGCCCTGTGACAGCGGCGCCGGCTTGACGCTCTGCCCCATCGTGTCCAGGGCCCACGGCTCGCGCCAGCGGAACTCGCTGCTGAAGGTGTTGCTCAGCTTGCCATTGCGCTCCAGTTGGTCGAGGCAGGTGCGGGTGCACAGGGCGGCGAGGCGGTCCGGCTTGCCTGCCGGGTGGTAGCGGTTGCCGCTGGCGCCGTTGCGGCAGGCCTTGCACTTGCCGTAGTCCACCCCGCAGACGGTCATCTGCTTTCCCGCGATGTCGAGGGTCTCCTCACCGGAGGCCTCCAGTGCCCCGAGCGGACAGATCTCCACACAGGCGCCGCACTGGCCGCAGATCGACTCTGTCAGCAGCGGGTCGGCTTCCAGCGGGGCGTCGCTGAGAATGAGCTGGAAGCGCTGGCGCGGCCCGAACTGCGGGGACAGGAAGACGCCGTGGTAGCTGATCTCGCCCAGCCCGGCGGCCACGGCGGCATAGTCGAAGTCGGGATAGACGTTCGGCGCCGGAGAGCCCTCGCGGACGACGATGCCCTGCGGATGCGCCTCGGGCGGGAAGGGGAACAGCGGCGTGGCTTCCCAGCCGTTGTCCTCGATGAAGCTGACGACCTCGAAGGTCATCATGGCGACGAACTCGCCATCCAACCAACTGTACCCGAACATCTCGTAGGCGCCGAGGTTGGTGCCTTCCTCGGTGGCCCGCAAGGTGCCGCGGGTGATGCGCCGCCCGACCACAATGATGCTCTTGGCGTCCGGGAAGATGGACAGGGGGTTCCGCTCCGCCGGGACGTTGGCGAAGCGCTCGGGCGGGGCGATGCCGACCAGATCGGCCCCGGCCTTGCGGGCATACTCCTTGACTTGCTGCGCCGTCAGCATATCCACGACTCCTCCGACCAGTATTGAGGCGGCCTCGCCGCCTGTGTGTGGCGTGTCTGATGCGATGGCTGCGCCGGCAGAGGGCCAGTTCCGCTCTATCGGCCGACCGTGATCTGCCTGGAGATCTCCTCGGCGGTCGCCTGCACCGCCGCCAACGCCGCTGCCCGCTGCTCGCCGGCAAAGCGCACCGCCGGGGCGAACAGCCCCAGCGCCGCGACGACCTCGCCGTCCTGCCGCACCGGGAAGGAGGCCCGCGCCAGACCGTCCGCCCGCACGTCTTCATACTGCCCGGCTTGCCGGACCGCGGCCAGGGCCTGCTCCAGGGCCGCCATGTCCCCCACCTCGGGCCACGCTGTGCCAGGCAGGCCGTTGCGGGCCACGAACCCCGCCAGTGCCTCTGTCGGCAGATAGGCCAGCAGCACCCGCCCGTTGGCGGCCGCGTAGATGCTCTCCACGAGCTGCAGATCGCGCCGCAGTTGCAGCAGGCTGTCGCCTTCGGCCCGGGCCAGCTCGAAGAGCCGATCCTGGTGCAGGGCCGACAGCACGAGGTTCTCATGTACCTGGGCCGCCAGCGCCATCAGCAGCGGCTCGGCGACCTGCACGAGGTCGCTCCCGTACCCCCGCACCCGCCCCAGCCGCAGGGCCATCGGGCCCAGCATGTAGCCCTTCCGCGCGCCGACCTGATCCACATAGCTGCGGCTGACGAGCGTCTTGAGCAGATTCGCGCACGTGCTGGCGTTCAGGCCCGTGTGGCGCGCGATGTCACTCAGCGGCACCGGCTCGCCGCCGCGTCGGGCGAGGTACTCGAGGATGTCGAAAGCTCGGTGGAGGGACTGTATCATTTCATTATTACAAAAGTCTTTGTTGCTATGCTGAACATCTTATCGGCCCCCCTCCCTGCTGTCAAGCCCCAGAAACGAAGACAGCGCGCCATGGGGCGCGCTGTCTTGCCGGGCAGGCCGGGGCTCAAGCCGAGCGGGTGCCGCAGCCGATGAGACCCTTGGTCAGCACGCGGGCCCGGGGCACCCCGTGCACCTTGTACCAGAACCGCCAGTGCGCGTGCTGCAGGGCGCTCAGCAGCCGTCCCCCCAGGTTCGCGACTGCGCTGCCCGTCACGTAGATATCCACGGGGGCCACCTGGATCTCGGCGAAGCCGGCCTGCTCGAGCACATAGACCATCGTGTCCTCGGTGAAGCCGACCTCGTGGGTGAGATCCATGTGGAAGGTCCGCGCGGCGGTCAGCGGGTTAGCCATGTTCGGCGTCCTGAAGATAGCCTTGCCACCCGGGAGCAGCCGCTCGCGGATGAGGCTCACGAGCGGGATGATCTCGGGCTTGGCGATGTGCTCGATGACATCGTTCATGGCAATCGCGGCGTACAGATCGGACCGCGCCAGGCACTCCGCGGCCGTCTCCTGCCGCGCGTCGAGCCCCTGCTCACGGCAGTAGGCCACGTTCTCAGCGTCCCGGTCCACGCCGAGGGCCTCGCAGCCCAGCTCCCCCCTGCAATAGACCAGGAAATCGCCCAACCCACAGCCGATGTCAAGCACACGCCCCTGGGGCAGGTCGCTCATCAGCGCCCCGTAGTTGCGCCGGTAGTAGGCCCTGGCCGCCCGCTCGTCCGGGAAGCTCCGTACACGCTTCAGGTGGGGCGAATACGACATTTCAGCGCTTCCTCCGGGCCTTGTGTTCGGCGATGACTTCCTCAAACAGCGCCTCGTACCGGTCGGCCGCCGCATCGCAGGTGTAGAGGCTGAAGGCCCGCTCGTGGGCGGCATCCCCCATGGACCGCACGAGACCCGGATCGGCCAGCAGGCGGGCCAGATGCCCCGCCAGCGCCACATCGTCGTCGGGGTCCATGAGAATCCCGGTGTCACCGACCACCTCGGGTGAAGCCCCGACATCCGAGGTCACACAGGCCAGCCCCGCCATCATCGCCTCGCCGAGGACCACGCCGAACGACTCCATCTGACTCGGGAAGACGAAGATGCTGCTGGTGCGGTACAGGTCGGCGTACTGCGCGGACGTATTCTCCAGCCAGCCGTGGAACACCACGGGCGTGGGTGCGTCCGCTGCCATGGCCTGCAGTTGCGCCATGTCCGGCCCGTCGCCCACAATGTGGAGTTCAAGGTCGAGGGAATGGTGTCGCAGCGCCCGCAGCATGGTGCGGAAACCCTTGCGCTCCAGCAGGCGCCCGACCATGAGCACCCGGCGAGGGTCCTTGGCCGCGGGGTCGTACGGCATCGGGCGCAGCCCGTGGGGGATAACCTGCAGGCGGTCATCCGCGGCCATACGGGGCGCCGCGCGGGCTACGAGGTTGGCCAACTGTCGGCTGGGGGTCACGATCCGGTCGGGCTGGCGCGCCAGCCAGCCCCATGCCCGCCGCATCAGCTTGTGCTCAAGCTGGAAGCGGTGCGGGTTGTAGCCGGGGATGTCCGAGCCGTGGGCCGAGATGACGAGGGGCAGGCGCCCACGCCGCGCGAGGGCCACGGCGACGGGGCCGGTCGGGAAGATGAAGTGGGCATGCACGAGGTCATACGGCTGGGCCCGCAGCAACTCCCGGCCCTTGCGCCAGGCCGGCCACAGGTAGGTGGCCATCTCTCGCGTCGTGCAGATCTCGATCCGCGAGCGGCGGCAGGGCACGCGGTGGACCCGCACCAGCTCATCGAGCTCGAAGGCCGGGAGGTCCTGGTAGGCCATGGTCACCACGTCGAGGTCGTGGCCGCGCCGCGCCAGCTCCTGCGCGATGCTGCGGCAGATCGGGGCGCCGCCGCCGCCCAGCGGCGGGTACTCATAGTCCATGACCAGTATGCGCATGTCCACCACTCAGAGGTTATTGGCGGCCATCTCTCGGAAGTTCGTCACGCGCAACCCGCGGCGGGCGATCATCTCCCCCACCTCGGGCGCACTCAGTGCCTGGTGCTCGGCAGCCCACGCATAGCCCCATCGGTGGCGCGTGTAGGCATCGCAGGCCTCCGTGGCGGGGTGACACATGATCTCGTGCCGGCCCGGCTGCAGCCCGCCCAGGAGGCTCAGGAGCAGTTCGCGGCTCAGATGCCCCGCCGCCAGCATGCCCCACACTTCGTCGGTGTGGCCGATGGCTCCTGTGTCGCGCCCGCGGACCCGCCCGATCACATAGGCCATCAGCCGGCGCCGCACCGGCCCGACCCGCACCGACCCTGTCTCCAGGGCCCCTCGCCCCGGCAGCCGGATGAACGGGATGCCGTGCGCGCGGCACAGCTCCAGGCACATCTCAAACAGCGGCGGCCACAGGTGCAGATGCTGATGGCTGTCCAGGTGTGTGGGGCGCAGGCCCGCTGCCACCATCCGCTCCAGTTGCGCCTCAGCCTCGCGCCGCACCTGCTCCAGGGGCAGCCGCCCGGTCAGCAGCCGCGCCATGAACTGCTTGTGGCCCAGCACCAGGCGCCCCTCGCGGTCCAGGAGCGCCGGAATCTGCCCCGGCTCGGCCGCCGGGCGCTCGTGGATCCACGCCAGGTGCAGCCCCACACCCAACTCGGGCAGGCGGTGGGCCAGCGCGATGGCCTCCGCGGCCGCGGGGCCTGTCACCAGCAGACTGGCTGACCGCACGACACCCGCCCGACACAGCGCAGCCACGGAGGCGTTCACTGCCGGCGCCAGGCCGAGATCGTCGGCATTGAGGACGACACTGACGTCGTGCTGGCTCATGCCGGTGGGTCTTCGGGGCCCGGCTCGCGGCGCGCGAAGCCGACGTTCTCGCGGACGATGAATAGCGGCCGGCCCTTCGTCTCCTCGTAGATCTGCGAGATGTACTCGGCGATGATCCCCAGCACGAAGAGCTGGATGCTGGCCGCCAGCATGATCAGCCAGACAGTCGAGGTCCAGCCGGGCACAACGAGATGGGCGACAAACTTGGCGTAGACGGCCCACAGGCCGTAGATCCATGACAGCAGGAAGACGATCAGGCCCGACCAGACCCCGAGGCGCAGGGGCTGGGTGGAGAACGAGATGATCGCCGTCAGGGCGAACTTGAGCATGCGCCCCAGTGAGTACTTGGTCTCGCCGGCAAAGCGTCGGTCCGCCTCAAACTCGACCGCGGTCTGCGAGAAGCCTACCCAGTTCATCAGGCCCCGCAGGAATACAGTGTGCTCCCGCAGCTTCTTCAGCTCTTCCAGGACAGCACGATCCACCAGACGGAAGTCCGCCGCATTCGGTGTGATGGGCACATCCGAGATGCGGTTGATGAAGGCGTAGAAGGCGGCCGTGAGGCCCCGCTTGAGCGGCCCGGCGTCCAGAGTGTTGGTGCGGATGGTGTTGACCACGTGATAGCCCTCGCGCCACTTCTCCAGCAGGCGCGGGATCAACTCTGGCGGGTGCTGCAGGTCGGCGTCCATCATCACGATCGCCTGGCCCGTTGCGGCACACAGGCCCGCCATGAGGGCGCACTGGTGGCCGAAGTTCCGCGACAGGCGCACGCCGCGGACCCGGCCGTTGTCCCGCGCCAGGCGCTCGATCAGGTCCCACGTGTCATCGGCGCTGCCGTCGTCCACGAGCACGATCTCGGAGGTCATGTCCAGGCCGTCCAGCACGGCGCTTACCCGGCGGACGAACTCCGCGGCCGTCTCGGCTTCATTGTACATGGGCGAAACGACCGATAGTCTCACGCTCATGTCAGCGGTCCTCACGGGTGCATGGCGTAGAGTTTCAGCCCGCCCACGGAGAAGACCTCCGTGAACTCCTGCGGGCGAGACCGAATCAGGGCCTCGGCTTTCGGCTGCAAGCCCGGATCGTCGGGGCGCAAGAGCACGAACACCGGGCGATTGAGTTCGCGTAGCATCAGCCGCTGCGGCGACGTCAGCGGTCGCCCCCCGTACAGGGCGCGCACCAGTTCCATACGCGCCGGGCACTCGGCGTAGCCGCCGGTCATCCAGTAGTTGGGGATGGCCGTGAAGAGCTGCCGTCGAGCCAGCAGCGGCACTTCGAGCAGTTGGGTGTTCTGCTGACACTCGGACGGGTCGTCAATGACGACGGCATCCGGCGGCGTGGCCCGGCGGATGAAGTCGTACATGGCGCGACGCGCGGGACTCATGTCCGGCGAAGCCACCACCTCGGTCCCTGCGCGCTCGAAGTGGAACTGCCCCAGGTACCTGCCCGTGCGTGCCCGCGCCGGCATCGTGGTGAGCAGCGTGAGGCACAGCAGGGCGACGACGCCCGCCACCAGCACGGTGCGCAGACGGGGGCTACGCAGCCCCGACAGCCCGGCGCACACCAAGAGGGCCATGAAGGGCGACAGCAGCTGGACGAACTTGTAGTGGTTCTCGTAGGGCAACCGCACCACCAGCGCGCACAGGGCCAGGAGCACCGCACCGATGCAGACCAGATACGCGACCGGCTCGCGCCGCCGCAGCAGGACGACCAGGCCGGGGACCGCAAAGGGCCACGCCCACACCCACGGCCCGGCCAGGTCCCAGAGACGCCCAGGCAGCGGCGCCGCGGAAGTCACCAGGCCCATGGTGCTCTCCTGGAAGGCGCCCCCCAGTTCGCGCATGTGAGCCGCTCCGATGGCCATGCCGCCCACCACGCTTGCCAGCAGCCACAGGCCATTGGGAACGAACGGGGCCGGAGAGCGGAAGGCGGCCCACAGCAGAGCGAAGACCAGGGCCAGGGGGACTACCATCGCCCCGCTAGTCGGGTGCAGCAGCACCCCGCCAGCCACACAGAGCGCCACAATGAGAGCCGGCCACCAGCCGGCTCTCTCCCGGGGGGTCTTCAGGAGCAGCGTGACGGCGGCCACGAAGCAGGTGATGCCCAGCCCGCCCCCGCCCACCTCGCCCCATCCCTCCAGGGGCACGCTGCAGCTCGTCCATCCAAGAGTCAGAGCCAGCACGTTCAGGCGGTCGGTGAACACGTACTCCGCCAGCGAGGCCCGACCGGCCAGCAGCCGCAGGAGCAGCCAGCCGAAGCCGAATCCATTCACTCCGCCCACGGAGGCCAGGGCCGCCAGCCAGGGCCACGGCGGCCCTGTGAAGAGCAGCGCCGCGACCTCGTACACTGCGACCACGAGCGGCCATAGGGCCACCACGTTGAGCAACAGCGCCGCCCCGGCGGTGGTTCTGCCCAGGGCGTGCGCCATCTCGATGATGAACAGGTCATAGCCCCAGTACAGGTAGGCTCGGCGACCGGCGAAGACGGGGTTCTCGGGGGGGACGCGCTCCAACGTCTGCAGCCCGCTGGCGGTGTGCCACAGGCCATGCGCGCCCATCATGAGCCGGCAGTTGCCCCATACCGGGGCCAGAACGATCAGCCCGACCAGGACCGTCGCACCCAGGAGCCAGGCATCCTGCTTGTTCGCCCGGGGGCGGACCCGCCACACCGCCACGGCCCCGAGTAGGGCCAACACGGCGTACTCGGCCAGCACCCAGTGCAGCGCCCCGTCCCAGGCCAGTCCGGCTTCGCGGTGCGCCCACAGCAGCAGGGCCGTCAGCGCGATGCTGCCCATGACGAAGAAGGGGAGGCGCCGCATGGGCAGGGCCGGTTGGGCCAGGCCGCTCAGCACCCACAGAGCCACCGCCGGGGAGATGATGAGCGCCAGGACGTCCACCAGGCTGCCCAGTTCCCTGCCGCCGCCGGGGAGGGTCCAGAGGGCGGGCCCCAGCAGCAGTACACTGAGCAGGATGCGGACGACGGTCAGCTTCATTTGTCTCCTGATGCCTCGCCCTGGCGGACCACCCGCCGGACGCGGTAGATCGGCTTGTTCTGGCTCTCGTAGTACGTGCGCACCTGCACCTCGGCCATCAGCCCCATGGTGATGAACTGCACCCCCACGATCATCAGCAGCACCGCCAGCAGCAGCAGCGGGCGGGTGCCGATGTTGACATTGAGGACCAGCTTCTCCACCGACAGGTACAGCGCCAGCAGGAAGCCCAGAGCGCCGGAGATCACGCCCCAGCGCCCGAATACCTGGATCGGCTTGGTTGAGTAGGCCAGCAGGAACTTGACGGTCATCAGGTCGAGCACGACCCGGAGGATGCGCGAGAGGCCGTACTTGCTCTTGCCGAAGCGGCGCGGGTGGTGGGTCACGACCACCTCGGCCACGCTGCCGCCTGCCCAGTAGGCCAGCGCGGGGATGTAGCGGTGCATCTCGCCGTACAGCCGCACATCGCGCAGCACCTCGCGGCGGTAGGCCTTGAGCGAGCAGCCGTAGTCGTGCAGGTACACCCCGGTCATCCAGGAGATCAACCAGTTGGCGATCTTGGAGGGCAGGATGCGGGTGAGCCACTTGTCCTTGCGGTCGCGCCGCCACCCGCTGACCACGTCGTAGCCCTCTCTCATCTTGTCCAGCAGCTTCGGGATGTCCGCCGGGTCGTTCTGCAGGTCGGCATCCATGGCGATGACGACGTCGCCCGTGGCCTGATCGAACCCGGCGGCCATGGCGGCTGTCTGCCCGAAGTTGCGCCGCAGGTGGATGATGACGAAGCGACTGTCGCGCTCGGCCAGCGCGTCCAGCCGAGCCGCCGTATCGTCGCTGCTGCCGTCGTTGACCAACACCACCTCGCACGGCAAGGGCAGCCCGGCCATCGTCCCCACCAGCGCCTCGTATAGCGGCTGCACGTTGTCCTCTTCGTTGTACACCGGGAGAACCAGCGATACACTCTTGATGCTGCCAGCGGCTTCCATGACGCTTCCCTCAGATCAGGTGCACGCAAGAGAGCGGGCCGCGAACGGCCCGAGCCCCGTGCCGTTCACCGTCTTCCCTTCCATCGGTAGATGCTCATCGGTCCGGCCCACGTGCCGGGCACCTCGGCGACCAGCTCATAGTTGGTGGCGATCAGACCCATGACGAGGCTGTCCAGCCGCTGCCCTCCGCTGTAGCGGCCGCTGTCGCGCATGAAGCTGCGGGCGTCGGCGCTGATGACAGCGTACTGCGCCCCGCCGCTGAGCCACTCGCGGATGATCTCGCCATTGTACATGTGCACCCGGCGCAGGAGGGCGGTGTCGGACGACTCGCGGTAGGAGAATAGCTGGTGCGTCAGGGCCCCCGGGAGCAGCAGTCCCGCCTGCAGGAACTGGTGCGGGTCGTCCAGAGTGAAGATCGCGGACCCCGGAGGAACCGTCCGGGCCAGGGCACGGGCGCCGACGCCGATGCGCTCCAGAGCCGTGGGGCGCTGCAGCGAGAGCTCCAGGCGTGGGCCAGGCCCGGTGAAGACGGCCATCGCCACGGCGAAAGCCCCCACCAGCGCCAGGGCACGCGCGGCGGCCGTCGTCTGCGGGGCCGACAGGGACCGAACCGCCAGCACCAGCATCGCCGCCGCCGGCATCGCCACCAGGAAGAAGATGTACGGGTCGAGCAGGTAGTAGACGTTGCCGCCGCCGATCGCCGCCGCCGCCGGGACGTGGCTGAGCCAGAACAGCAGCGCCGTGCCCAGCATCCAGCCCAGCGGCTGAGGCATCGCTGTCCCGGGGGCATCACTCGTCGCGTCTCGCGCCCGCATGAACGGCGCCCCGACCACCAGCAGCAGAATGATGCCGGCATAGGCCCGCAGGAGCATCGCCACATGCCAAACGATGGCCCGCACGGAGGCCGGTGTCGCTTCGCCGTAGCTCCCCATGCTGGGCACCTGTGGCCCCAGCATGCCAACGGACATGGACCATAGCACGTTCGCGGGGGCCATCAGCACGAAGGGCAGCAGCACCAGCCCGAACACCGCCCAGGAGAACACGACACCCCCGATGCGCACCGGCAGCGCCAGGGGGTACTTCCACAGCGCATACACCCACAGCACCAGCACCAGAGGCAGCATATCCTGCCGGCACAGCAGCACCCCCGCCAGCGCCGCGTTGGCTGCCAGTAGCGCCGCCGGTCGGGGTCGCGGCAGGATCAGCAACGCCAGCGCCAGGACGATGAAGAAGGCGGTCGGGGCGACGGCATAGGCATGGAGGTAGTAGTTGAGAGCGAAGGGGTTGCCGGCCAGGAGCCACACGAGGAGGACGCCCGCCCACGGCCCGGCCAGCCGCCGCACGATTGAGACGCTCAGTGCCAGGCCCGCGAACATGAAGAGGGCTGACTCGAGGCGTCCGACCAGCAGCGATGGCCCGCAGAGAGCCTGTCCGGCCCCATAGAGATAGTAGAGCAGCGGCGGGAGCTTGGCGAAGAAATCGCGGAAGGGTAGCTGACCGTGGGTGACAGTGGCCCAGCCCTCGTACAGGTAGCCGCCCTCGTCGTAGACGCTGGTGCCGTACAGGCAGAAGGCGACCGTCTCGGCCACCAGGACAAGCACGCCCGCAAGGAGCAGGGCTCGGGCCAGGCCGGTTGTCTGCCGAAAGGCTGACATGAGTAGTGCGATTTCCTCTGCGATGCGCCACGAGCCCCCGCGTAGCGAGTGTTGCCTCCCCCCAGCCTGACAATGTGCATTATCGGGACACGGAAGGGATGAGTCAAGCAGGTCCGGTCGGCGCGGGCGGAGTGGGCCGTGCAGGAGGCGCACCTGCCGCCGGCGAATGGTCTGCCGCCAAAGGAGGCGGCACCGATCGCAGACCGCGCTGCATCAGCAATCGCACACCCCCCGCCCACTCCGGTGACGCCGCGCGCGGTCATCCTCGGTCTGCTGCTCATCGTCCCCAACGCCTGGTTCATCCTGTGGGGCTACGTGTGGGGGCCGCAGAGCCGCCCCACCACCGTGTCGTTGTACTTCAACGTCATCATCACACTGCTCATCCTGTGCGGGCTCAATGCGCTGCTGTCCCGCATCTCCAGGCGCCTGACCCTCAGCCAGGGAGAGATGCTGGTCATCTACGCCATGCTGGCCATCGCCAGCGCGGTGTGCGGCCTCGACCAGATCCAGACGATGCTGCCGGTGGTGGCGCACCCCTTCTGGCACTCCACGCCCGAGAACCACTGGGAGCAGCTCTTCTTAGAGAAAGTCCCGACGTTCCTGACCGTCACCGACCAGCGGGCGCTATACGCCTACTACGAGCTGAACGAGCCGCTCTTCGCGACCCCGTACTGGCGGCAGTGGCTGGTGCCGGCCGCGTGGTGGTCGGGCTTCTCGTTCACGCTCATCACCGTCATGCTGGCCCTGTCCAGCCTGTTCCGCAAGCAGTGGACCGAGGAAGCCAAGCTCAGCTTCCCGATCGTGCAGCTCCCCCTGGAGATGACGCGTCCGGAGACGCCGTTGTGGCGCAGCCGACTGATGTGGGTCGGGTTCGCCGTGGCCTTTGTGGTGGACGCCGTCAACGGCCTGCACCAGATCTGGCCAGTGATCCCCAGCCTGACGGGTGAGCTGAGCGCCAAGTACGACCTGGGGCAGATCGTCAAGGCGATGCCCTGGCGGGCCATCGGCTGGACGCCCCTGATGGTCTTCCCCTTCGTGGTGGGGCTGGCATTCTTCATCCCGCTGGACCTGGCCCTCAGCTCCTGGTTCTTCTACATCGGCTGGAAGCTCGTGCGCATCAGCTTCGCGGCGGCGGGATGGCACAGCCTCCCCCGCGCTCCGTGGATTGACGAGCAGTCCTTCGGCGCCTACATGGCCCTGGCGTTCTTCTCGCTCTACTCCAGCCGGCGCCACATTGTGCGGGCTGTCGAGAGCGCCTTCGGCGTCCAGCACGGCGACGATAGCCGCGAGGCCTTCTCGTACCGCTTCACGGTCTGGACCATCATCATCGGCCTGGCGCTGCTCATCGGCTTCTGCCTGCACGCCGGGATGGACCTGTGGTGGGCGGTCGCCTTTCTGGTACTGTACCTGGGCGTCTCCATCGCCGTGGCCCGCATCCGCGCGGAGCTGGGCTCGCCGGTGCATGACCTGCACAAGATCGGGCCGGAGGCGGTGCTGACCACCGTAGCCGGGCCGCGCCGCATCGGCGTGAGCAACCTCGTGATGTTCGCCTTCTACTGGTCCATCAACCGCGCCCACCGCAGCCACCCGATGCCTAACCAGATTGAGGGCATGAAGCTGTCGAGTGTCAGCAACACCTCGCAGACCGGCCTGGCCCTGGCGCTGACGCTGGCCACCGTGTTGGGCCTGGTGCTGGGCTGGGGCATCCTGCTCGATGCGTTCTTCCGCGTGGGCGGGGAACGGTGGGCCGGGAAAGGGCAAGAAGCCTTCTCCCGCCTGCAGTCGTGGCTGGAGAGCCCGGGCACCACGAACTGGTATGCGACCGCGGCGCTGCCGGTGGGCTTCCTGTTCACAGTAGCCCTGGCGGCGATGCGCACGAGCTTCACCTGGTGGCCGCTGCACCCGGCGGGCTTCGCCGTGTCGGGAAGCTGGTCCATGGCCCTGTTCGCGCCCTCCATCCTCGTGAGCTGGGTGCTCAAGTCGCTCGTCCTGCGCTATGGCGGGATGGGCGCCTTCCGTCCGGCCTCGATGTTCTTCATGGGGCTGATCCTCGGTGAGTTCCTGGCCGGGGCGATCTGGGGGACCCTGGGCATCTTCCTGCACATGCGCATGTACAACTTCCTACCGTGACCGCTGGGGTCTGTCCCCGAAGGTCTGCGCAGCAGGGCGCAGGGGGCTGACCCCACAGAGGTGATGACATCGGGGTCAGCCCCCTGCGGGTGGCTCCGCCTCCCTCCGGGGACAGACCCCTACCACACTCATGCTACCATCACGCCCCCTGGGACAGTTCTTCACGCCCCCACAGGTCGTTGACCTGGCCTTCGCCGTGCTCGCCTGGCTGCGGCCGGATGTGCGCGCAGGACGGCTGGTGGACCTGTCGTGCGGCGAGGGGGCGTTCCTGGCCGGGGCGCTGCGGCATGGCTTCCTCGTCGAGCGTGTCTACGGCCTCGACGTAGACCCGAAGTTGCTGCCGGTGTGGCAAGCGCACTTCCCCCCGCCCGCGCGCCCCCACCTCGCCCTGGCGGACGGGCTCCTCGGCACGATGACGGAGGCCTTCGAGGTGGTGGTGGGCAACCCGCCCTTCGGCGGCAGCCCCGACCCCGCTGTGCTGCCACACCTGATGGGGGTCTACCACTGGTGGCGGCTGGGCCGCCGTGGTGGCGGTTCGTTCCCACGGGAGCTATGGTTCCTGGAGCGGTCGCTGCGCCTCCTGCGCCCCGGCGGGCTGCTGGGCCTCGTGCTGCCCGAGGGCTTCCTGGCGAACAAGCGGTGGCGTCCGCAGCGGGAGGACCTGCTGCGGACGGCGCAGGTGGAGGCGGTGATCGGGCTGCCCCGGTCGGTGTTCCGTCACAGCCACGCCGCGGTCAAGACGTGCCTGATCTTCGTCAGGCAGCAGGCGCCAGCGGCGGGGCACGTGGTGCGGCTGGCGGAGTTGGACGACGAGGACTTGCCGTGCCCCGAGGCGCTCCTCGGAGCCTGGGAGGCGGGGGCGGTGCATGCCACAGAGGCGCCGTGGCGGGAGGCGTAGGGCCGCTGCATCGCGGCAGGCAAACACGACGGGGCCGGCATCAATGCCGGCCCCGCTGGCTTGCAGGACGAGCCTGGTGGCTTAGTTGACGATGATGTTGATGTCACCCAGGGCCGTGACCGTGACGCTCAGCGTGCCCACGGCGGAGGTGTACGGCTGCGACGCGGTGATGGTCACCGGGCCGCCCTCCTTGATCCCGTGGATAGTGGCGTTCGGGCTGTCGGTCGCCGCAGGGGCGACGGTCACCGTCGTGTTGTCACCAGAGGTGAAGGTGATGGGCACATCGGTGATCTCCGTAGAGCCACTGTAACACTTGGCCACAATGTCCTGGTACTGCCAGATGTTGATCGTGGTGGATCCGCCCGCGGCAGTGCCGGCCGGGGCCACGTACGGCGACCCGACCGTCGTGATCTCCACCCGGTCAATGTTGGGGTTCACCGCGATGTTGTGGATGGCCGGCGTGGCGATAGCCTTCGCCTCTTCGACCTTGATGCCCGTGTTCCCGCGTGCGACGCCCGTAACCAGCCCCGTCTGGTCCACCTGGGCGAGCGTGTTATCCAAGGACGACCAGGTGAAGTCGGCGTCCAGCACGACGTTCCCGTCCACATCGTAGCCGGTAGCGGTGAGCTGCGTGTTGCCACCTACCAGTACCGACGAGGCGCCCGTGATCTCAATGCGGATGACCGTAGTTGCCATGGTCATGGTCACGCTCACGGCCACGTTGGGCAGCACCTCGACCCCGGCGGTGGCGTCGCAGATCACCGTCCCTGTGCCGTTGAGGCCGTCATAGCCCTTGATGATCAGCGTCGTGGCCCCGATGTGCACTGCCTCGACGGTGACGTTGACGACTTCCTCTGACGGGCTGGTCCGGTTCACGATGATGGGGGCGCACTTGGGCAACCCCGTATTCGTGTCTATGACCTCGATGACCAGGGACATCAGCTTGGCCGGCAGGTACTCGGGCATGACCACCCCATCGGGAAGTGCCGGGAACCTGACGCTGAACCGCAGCGATCCCACGTCGCCGCCGCCGCTGCCACTTCCCCCCCCGCAACCGCACAGCAAGATGATCGCCAGCAGGCCTGCACCCAGAACCATCATGCGCGTGCTCATCTCGTCCTCCTCCGTGCTCTTGCTCGTGGATGAATGATGTCTAGTCGAACCCCTTGATGACGCCCAGGCTCACGACCGTGTCGTCCTCGGGCCTGGCCAGCACCGACAGCACCGTCGTCCAGTTGTGCCCGAACTCGCGGTAGGCCCGCGCGGACAAGAGCGACCCCTGCCCCTCCCGGTGGGCATATTCGAGGAACAGGTCCACATCATAGCGGTCGTACAGCTCGGGGAAGTAGGCGCCCAGAGTCTCGAGGCTCCGGTCCGCCGGATCGGAGCCGAACTCCCCATACACGTCCCATTTGCCGGCAATCACGGGGAAAGAGAAGTCCATCGAGACCCCGGTGCCGATGTCGTTGTAGTGCAAAGCGTTGAAGCCCACCGTGCCCCGGAAGATCGAGCCCTCGACGCGGGTGTAGTAGCCGCGCAGGTGGTCCTGATCCAGCGGCAGGAAGTCATGGACATAGCCCAGGTCAAAGCGCACGGCCCCCAGCTGTGGCTGCCACCGGACGGCGTCGGCCGTGTCGAAGCCGACGAGCGTGCCCAGGTTACTGTTGTTGACCGGCCCCATGATGAAATGCTGGCGCCCGACGGTGACATCGCCGCAGCGGGGGCGCGCCTTGGCGAAGGCCTCGCTGATCTCGGCGCGCCACTCGCAGTCGGTGCGCGTCCAGGCCAGGCCGCCCAGCTCGAAGTAGATGTCGTTCCACACGGCGCTGGGCCGTACTCGCACCCCGGCCAGGCTGCTGTCGGTGCTGCCCAGGGCGAAGAGGTCGGCCCGAGTGGTGCGACCGTAGAAGCGCTTGCCGAAGGCCTTGGCCGGTTCGGTCTGCAGCATCGTCAGGGGCGCCACATCGAGCGCCACATCCGGCGCGGGCAGCGGGAGTGCGGCCAGGCGTTGTCCCGAGGACCTGCGCTGCCCGTCCGCCACGGAAGCCGTCCCCACCCGGGTGCTCTGCAGATCAATGACCACGGTGCCGTTGTGCAGCGGGTACCATCCATCCGCGCCCATGGCGGGCGAGTGGCTCGCTTGGAACTCGGCGCGCTGCGCCAACCCGGTAGGCGAGGCCGGGGTGGACTGCAGGTTGGTGTGGGGGGCCAGACCCTCCCACCACTGGTCGGCCGTCCCGCTGAAGAACTCCTCGCCGGGCACGTGGCGCACCTCGCCGGGGGTGCCGTCCCGCCCGATGCGGGCCTGCGTGCCCCGCCCCACTTCACGCGTCTGCCCACCGCCGCTCAACTCGGCCAGTCCATCAAAGATGGTGAGGACGTTCGTCGCCCGCTCGCGCGCCGCGCCCATGTCTCCGGCGTCGAACTCCAGCACTGTGCCCTTGATGGAGGCCACGCCCGTGCCGCCCTGGATGCGGGCCGTCGTGCCCTTCACGATCCGCGCGTACAGCTTGCCATAGCCCATGGAGAGGTCTTTGCCGGCGATCTTGACGAGGGTCAGGTCGCTCAGCGGGGAGAGGCGAATGAGGCTGCCGTCGGAGAACTTGATCTCACACTTGCCCCGCTTGCCGGTACGCACCTGCGCCCCGGCGCCCAGCATCCGGCCGACCTTCGCCGGCGCCCAGGTCGCGCCGGCCGAGGCCCGGCACTTCACGTCGAGCAGGACCGCCGTGATCTTGGCTGTCTGCGCCGACACCGCGGCCGGGAGCAGGGCCAGCACCAGCAGCAGGCAGCAGGCGATCTTGGGTCGGTTCATGGCTGGCTCGTCTCCCCTACCGGCTGTGTCGGCGGATGCAAGTCGGGCAGATCCACCGTGTACAGCTCGAGTGTCTCGGCGCGGCCACGTACGCTCTGGGTGCCCAGATGCTTGAGGGGCAGGTCGGTCGTCCCCAGCGCCGCCACCGTCTGCCCACTCATCAGGATTCCGGTCCGGAAGTCCTTGTTGAGCCCCTCGATGCGCGAGGCGGTGCTGACGGTATCGCCGATCACCGTGTATTCCAGCATTTGCTCGGAGCCGATGTCCCCGGCCACGAGCGCCCCACTGTGGATGCCGATGCCCATGAGCAGAGGCGCCTGGCCCGCCGCCACGGCAGCAGCGTTTTCGGCCGCCATGCGCCGCTGCATGGCCACCGCGGCCCGCACCGCCCGGGCCGCATGGTCGTCCTGGGCCACCGGGTCCCCAAACACGGCCATGATGCCGTCACCGATGAACTTGTGTATGGTTCCCCCAAACTCGCGGATGACCTCCACCATCGCCGTGAGATACTTGTTGAGGCGCTCGACCACGACCTCGGGGTCGCTGGTGGAGCACAGGGTCGTGAAGCCGCGCAGGTCGCTGAACATCACTGTCGCGTCCAGCCGCCGCCCCTGCACTTTCCTGACCGGATTGCTCAGGATGACGTGGAGTACTTCGGCCGACACTCGTTGCTGCCAGGCCCGGCGCAGCCGTAGCCGTGCCCGCTCCTCAGTCAGGTACATGTAGACCGTGCCTGCCACGTAGGCCAGGAGACCGCTCAGGAGCGGCGGCACCAGCGGCAGCCACAGCCGCATCTGCCACATCAGCAGGAACGTCGCCAGGACCGTCACAGCCAGCAGCACGAGGGTCAGCAGCCCGGCCCGCAGGGGGCGCAGGTACACCGTGGCCGCCGCCACGAGTAGTGCCAGCAGTCCCGTCACCAGCCACAGGACCGGCAGCGGCGTCGGGCGGATGGCGCTGCCCTCCAGCAGCGTCACCAGGGCATTGGCTTGAACCTCCACCCCCGGCATCTGCACCAGCCGTGCTTCCTCCGGGTGTCCCGGGTCCTGACGGGCCATGGGCGTCGGGTAGACATCCTGCAGGATCTCCGCCGTGCCGCCCACCAGGACGATCTTGTCGCGGAAGGTCCCCGGCGGGGTGATCCCCTCGAGCACCTGGTAGTAGGGCACGTACTTGATGGTGCCGGCCGGCCCGGTGTAGTTGATGAGGATGGTGTCCCCGCCGATATACGGATGACCGCTGGCCCCGGCCCGGAGGCCCGCCGCGGCAATCGCGGCCGGATCGCGCCCGAGGTAGTGCGCCGCCAGCATCACCGGCAGCGTGTAGTAGGGCTCTTCCTGGTGCTGCCGGGTCAGCCAGGCCCGGCGCACGGTGGCGTCCGGGTCGCGCGGGATGTTCGTCAGCCCCACGTCCAGCATCGTCTCGGCGAAGCAGTCGACGGGGAAGCTGACGCTGCTGACACCGGTGGCCATCTCCTCGCCGCGAGTGGCAGTGTCCTGGTTGAGTTGGCCAGCCAGGATCACACGCCCGCAGCGCGCCATGGCCTGCGCCAGCGCCTCGTCGGCGGCCGGGTCGTCCGAGGGGCTGTCGAAGAGGATGTCCATGCCAATGACTCGCGCACCGTCCGCGGCCAGCCGGTCGAGCAGACGGGCGTGCACCGAGCGCGGCCAGGGCCACTCGCTCAGGCGGTTGCGGGCCTGCTTGAGCGACTCGTTGTCAATGGCGACGATGACGACTTGCTCGTTGAAGCGGGAGGGACGGCTGGCGAGACGGGAGTCGTAGGCGCCCAACTCCAGGCGCCACAGCAGAGACCCCAGGGGGGCGGGGGGGCGATGCAGAACCACAGCCGCTGCCGCGGCGGCGACAGTGCAGAGCACGACAGCCAGTGCGGACCGGATGCGCCGTTGGTTCATTGGGAGACCCCGGGGGAGCGGCCGGCTTCCACCGACGGCCGACGTCAGTAAGCGCCGCGACCGCTCAGTACGGCTGGAATGGTCAGCAACAGGATCTTGAGGTCAAGCCACAGGCTGCGCCGTCGCACGTACTCGATGTCCAGCTCGACCCACCGCTCAAAGGGAATGTCGCTGCGGCCGCTGATCTGCCAGATGCACGTCAGGCCGGGACGGATGGCGAGGCGCTCGCGCTGCCACGGCTCGTAGTTCTCGACCTCCTCCGGCAGCGGCGGGCGTGGCCCCACCAGGCTCATCTGCCCCATCAGCACATGGAACAACTGCGGGGTCTCGTCCAGACTGGTCCTGCGGATCCAGCGTCCAACGCGTGTGATGCGGGGGTCCCGGCGGATCTTGAACACAGGGCCACTGGCCTCGTTGACTGCCTCCAGATCGGCGCGGATGCTCTCCGCGTTGGCCACCATGGACCGGAACTTCAGGAACCGGAAGGGGAGGCCGTTCTCCCCCAGGCGGGTCTGGCCGTAGAGGACCGGCCCCCGTGACTCCAGCTTGATGGCCAGGGCCACCAGAGCCATGGGGAGGCCCAGGAACAGGAGCGCGAAGCCGGCGCCAATGACGTCAATGACGCGCTTGGTGACCATGTAGGCGCGGGAGACGCCCGTCCGCGGAGGTGCGATGGTGGCGGCCTCGGTGGGGAGCCGCACGGGCTGGACCTGGGTCATGGGGAAAGCGTGGACGCGCGCGACCCGCCTCACTGGTACCAGAAGCGGACCGCCGGCACGTAGACGCTGGCTAACACCTCCTCCAGAAGCTCCCGCGCTGCCTCAATCGCCCCAGGCCGGGGGTAGGTGCTCAGGGACAGCATCAGGCCGCCGGTTCCCCGCGGGGCCTGCGACACTGCCCAGCCCTGCTGCATCCAGTCGCCGGTCGTTCCCCCCCTGTGCGCGAACACGTACAGTACCAGGATCTCCTGGCTGCCGCGCCGACCGTGTAGCATCTGCCCGTGCAGCGGCCCCGCATGGGGACAGCCCGGCGGCGCCGCCACACTGACTAGTTTCTTCTCCGACACCTGCCAGCCCTGCTGCGGCAGGCACGACAGCGGGGAATGCACTGCCCGCCAGTCGGTGCCGTAGACCAGACTCAGGTGAACGTTCCGGTTCGACGACTTGTACTCCAGCTCGTCCATCACGTCGGCGCCCAGATACTGGAAGATGCGCTGATCCACCGGGACGCGCTCCGCCGCCATGTCCCCAATCCGGGTCGGGATGTCGCGGAAGTCCACGCGATAGCGCACCTGCGGGGCGCGCCGCGCCCACAGCAGATTGGCATAGGCGGCGCCCCCCAGCAACAGCACCGCGGCGACTAGATATCGTCGCGCATCCGCGTGCATCCGATGAGACTCCCAAAGGCGAATAGTGTGAGCAGCGCGATCAGGAACACGAGCATGCCTGACAGCGTGTGGAAGAACCCTTCGGCCGCTTTGGGGCCGAAGGACTGCGCCAGCACCAGGGTCAGCCAGATGCGGATGGCGTTGGCGACCAGGGCTGCCGGCAGCGACATGGCGAAGATCAGCAGGCGCTTGAGCATGGGCGCCACCACGACGTATGCATACAGGGCGCCCAGAGCGGTCATGGCGATGGCTGACTTGAGGCCGCTGCAGGCGATCGCCACCTCAAAGCGGTAGCCGGGGATCTGCAGCGAGGTGCCTGAGCGGACGACCGGTATGCCCAGGAAGCCGGCCGTGCCGCCAGCGATCCTGGCCCCCCATAGCTGCATCGGCTGAGCGAACTTGTCCACCAGCAGCCGCCCCATCGGCACCATGAACAGCAGGAACACGAGGGGGAAGATGATGACGCGCGCCGCCGGCCAGCCCCACAGCCAGATCACCAGTCCGATGATGACCGTCACGAGGGCGAAGCCCTGCGGGAAGTTGACGTCCTTGGCGATGGCGACCAGATGCAGGGCCAGGCCGAGAGCGATCAGCGGTAGGCCGAGGGCGAAGTCCCGCCGCGGCGCGGCGGCGAGTTCGTCGCGTCGCCGGTAGATCAGGTACGCGGTGATCAGCGGAATGAGGAAGCCGTGCCCGTAGTACTCGTTGTGCCAGCCCTTCTGCCAGAGCCAGACGAAGTGCTGGTGCCAGCCGGCCACGAGCAGCAGTGCCAGGAGCGCCAACACCAGGGGGGAGGGGGAGGCAGAGGTTCGGGGCAGCGCCGGTGTCTGTGCAGCGTCCTGTGCCTCAGCGGCCATGGAGCGTCCCACGCATCTCGTTCGTTAGCGGTGGCTGCGGCGGCGGCGCACCCGGCCGTGCCGCAGGTGCCGCGAGGCACGGGCCAGGCGGGGCGGAACCAGGTAGACAAGGGCCCCGATGGCGGCCCCGGCCAGGGCGATGAGCAGTGTGTACCCCAGCCCGCCCACCAGGCTATTGACCAGCTTGATGGCAGACGTCGCCAGAGTGTACCAGGCGTAGTACAGCCGTTCGCCGATCGCGCGCGGCACTACACCCTCGGGTGTCGCCCGCTGAGCCAGCGCGGTCACGATCAGATTGAGCAGCCCGCTGGCAAGCACGGCGACAAGCGCGCCCAGCAGGGCGTTGCGCACCATGGCGCGGGGCTTGACCCTGTCGCTGCGGCTGCGCCGACGGACGCGGACCGCCTTGATCCAGTCCGTACCGCAGGCCGGGCAGCGGGACAGGTTCGACGGGAAGGCCTGGCCGCAGAAGCACAGGCGGTACTGCTTCTGGCCGCAGTGTGGGCACACCTGGGCGTCCAGCGCCAGCGTGCCGCCGCAGCGGTGGCACGCTTTTGCTTGCCCCCCGGCGGCGTCAGGTGGCCCCGTGTCGCCCGGCTGCGTCACCTCGACATCTTGCTCCGGCGCAGCCGGCTGGCCGTCCGACACCGTGCACACCTGCCCTGAGTATCAACGTGACGGCAGCGGGATGCTGACCGACCCGAGCGCCTCACTGGGGCGCCGGCAGCGTCCCCGTGGAGGCAACATCAGGCACACGCTCGAACAGCACCCAGTTGCCGTTGGCGAACGTCTGGCGGACACGCCAACTCGACACCGTGGGCGTCCGCGTGACGGCCATGCGCCATAACTGCGCCCAGCCCTGGGCCTGCTCCGGCCGCGCCACATCCACGATCTGCGGTGTGAGTACCAGCCAGCGGACCTGCCCCACCACTTGCTCGATGCGGCGCAGGTCCACGTCGTTGCGCGGCAGCCAGATCGCCGGGCGGTCTGCATACCACGCGATGGCCCACGGCATGTCACTGAGCACCACAGCGGGGGCGTTCTCCCGCCCGCCGAGCTGCGGGATCATGGCGTTCAGTTCCTGGCTGGCCCGGCGCACCGCGGTGGGCACCGGCGACGCAACCGGCCGGCCGGGAGCCAACTGCAGGAACAGCGGCACCAGGTGCAGCACCATCAGCACCACCACCGCGAACACGGTCCAGCGCACGCGCAGACGCTCCGTCAGCGGCTTCATCCGCAGGTCGAGCAGTTGGTAGAAGAAGGCGACGGCAATGACCGTGCACACCGGCGCCATCGGCATGAGCAGGCGCGTGTCGTGGCCCATGATGCACAGGGCGAAGAACAGCAGTAGCGCCAGGATGTATAGCCCTGGCCGCAGCCGGTCCATCCCGGCATGGCCCAGGGGCACGATCACCCCGACAAGGAAGAACGGCATGATGGCCAGGCCGGTGAAGGAGAACCACAGCGGGTACGCCTCTACGGCAGCGTCGCGACACCGCTCGTAGATCTCGCGGGGCGCCGAGAACATGAAGGAGACCACGCCCGGCGGGTTCTGCTCGTACGACCGGTAGATCATGTTGCCGCTGAAGGTGCGGGTGTTGACCATGGCCTCGTAGGCGCTGGCATTGCTCAGCGGGTTCCCCGTCACCCGGTAGGTGCGGTAGAACCACGGGAGCAAGACCACCACGAAGGCCGCCGTGAACAGTATGATGTTCGGCATTCGCTGCCTGGCCGAGGCGTTCAGGACGAGGACCAGGAGTACTGGCGCGAAGGCCATCAGCCAGGTGAAGTGGGTGAGATACAACAGGCCGGTGAGTACCCCGGCGACGGCGGCCAGGGGCATGCGCATCGGGGCGCGGCTCTGGTGGAGGATCAGCACTACGCACAGCAGCGTGAACAGCAGCCCCAGCAGCGCGCCCTCGGTGCCCGAGACGCCCACGGTCAACGCCACGACGTTCGTGCCCAGGACGATGGCGCTGAGCATCCCGACCTTGCGCGAGAAGGCCGTCTGGCCCAGCCAGAACACCAGGGGAATCGTCAGCAGGAACGGTATGCCCGAACTCCACGAGATGCTCTGGTTCGACGGCCCGAACAGGCGGAATAGCAGCGACATGAACAGGGGCTGTAGCGGGGCGTGGACGAGGTCGGGGTGGCTCTGGATACTCGGTGCGAGAGCCAGCGTCAGGGGCCGGATCAGGTCCGTGGTGAAGCCCTGGCCGGTGGCAATGTTGCGTGCCACCTGGGCCAGGTCCATGGCCCGCAGGTCACTGAGCTCGGCCATCCGGGCCGACTGGTAGACGACGAAGACGAACAGAACGCCGACTGCGAGTACCGCGCCCGCCAGCCACACCCGCAGCATCTTGGGCACAGGGGCGTTCTCTACCATACGGACCTCCAGGGGAGCGATGCTGGCGGCAACCACTTGAGTCTATCACAAGACCCGGCTCCCGAACAAGCGTCACCTCAGGCCCCGGCCGCCTTCATGCCCCAGGCCGCGCTGCCCGCCTGAGCGCCCCGCGCGCCCAGGTACCCGCACCAGCCCTCCCACAGCCTGCGCCGTCCGTCCTCCGACGCCCGCTGCCGCAGCTCCTCGCGGCTGCAACCCTCGCCCAGGAGCTGCTTGGCCTCCTTGCCGGCGCGCATGAAGGCCTGCACCTTGGGCACCGAGGCGTCGTCGCAAATCGTCTCGGCGAGCGTCAGGCTGACGCCGTTGGCGCCGTCGGCCGCGGACAGGAAGACGAAGTCCTCTACCTCCTGCGCGGGCATCTGGCGCAGGTGGAAGCAGCCCAGGCGCCAGGTGAACGGCACGCGACAGCCCTCGCAGAATATCTTCGGCGTGAGCCGGGGCGAAATGGAGGGGTCAAAGTGGCTCAGCCCGATCTCTTCGAGGAACGGGAGCTGGGCAGGGCGTAGGTCCTCGACGTGCGCCGAGCGCGTGCCGCTGGTCAAGCCGCTGTAGAGCTGCTCCCAGTAGGGCAGCACGAACTCGGGGAAGCGCGCGGGCGGGATGAAGCTGGCGATGTCGTCACACATGCCGCTGCCGGCAGGATTCGGGAAGGGCTGCCCGTTCACCCCGGCGCAGACGCGGTCGAAATCCAGGATGCTGTCCACCACCAGGCGCATGAACTCCCTCGCCAGCGGCGGATCGTCATAGATGTCCGTGAAGAAGCCGTCCCCGCGCAGCTCGTAGGCCGTCGTCAGGGGGCCCTCGCCGCCGAAAGACCACCGCACCGGCTCATCCGGGAAGCGCTGCTGCAGCTCGTCCCGGAAGCGCAGGAAGTACGGCGCCATGCCCTGCGAAAGCCAGTCCACGGGCTGCTGCAGCGCCGCCACGCCCTCGGCTAGCGAGCCATAGACATGCGTGTGCGCCACCTCCCCGCCCTCGGGGAAGAGCAACTCCGAGCCGAGGCAGTTGACATGCCCGTAGCTGATGGCGGGCGTCAGGAGCGGGTACTGCCCCACCTCGTCTCCGAAGACCTCACGCTGGCGGATACGTCCGAGGCGGTAGGTCTCCGCACAGGCCGAGACCTCCAGGTTGAACTCGCGGATGGGGATGCCGGCCAGGGCGCGCAGGGCCCCCTGCGAGCTGCCAACATACCAGCCGAACCCCGCGCGCTCGCGGGCGGTCGCGTAGTCAGGGCGTGTGGTCATGGGCTTCACCCGGTGGAGGAATGGGATGGCGTGGGGCAGTTCGGCGGCAGCGGAGGCTGCACCTGCCGTGGGCGCGCTCGTCGTGCCCCGGCCAGTGCCGCCCCGTCGGGGCAGTGGCGCCCCCTCCAACCAGTAGCGCGGGCGGCCTCGCCCGCGCGCTCACGACGGGCAGGCGAGGCCGCCTTCCCTACTGGGAGGGGCGGAGGGGCGTCAGCGCATCCCTTGCGTGGCGGCGGCGAAGATCCCCTCTTCTGACAGCACAGTGTCGAAGATACGGATCTCATCCACCACGCCGTCGAAGGCGTACGCGTTCTTGCGGCCGATGTAGTTGCCGATGACCAAGGGGCGCGAGGCCGGCAGGATCGGCTGCGTCACCGCGCTCTCCCCCATCTGCTCGCAGTCCACGTAGACCGCGATGGTCTTGCCGTCATACGTGGCGGCCACATGGCTCCAGAGACCCGCGGGAACGGACCACTCGGGGCTGTACAGGCGCGTCTCGGACCCGTCCGCCGAGCCGTACTCGAAGGCCACGCGCGTCCAGAAGTAGCGCAGGCGCCAGCCGGGCCAGGGCGGATTGCCGCTGCGGTCGCCCTTGTTGCCGATGATCTCGTAGGTGGCGCCTCGCCCCGCCGGCTTGATCCAGGCCATGGCGGTGAAGGCGGCCGGAGCCGTCAGCCCCTCGACGTTCTTGATCTCCAGGAACTGCTCGTCTTTGGCCGCGAAGCGCAGGCCATGCGGGGTGATGGCGTCCACCACCTGCGGCAGGCGGCCCTCCAGGCCGTTCGCCACGGCGTCATGCCCGTGGCCGCTGCCATCGGCGACGACGCCGGCCCTGATCTCATCGAGGGGCCAGTGGGCGAGCAGCTCTGCCGAGGCCGACCCGGCCACGAACACCAGTGCCGCCAGGAGCCCGATGGCCGCCAGGCCGCACGGGCGGACAGGGACTGCGACCGGCTCACTTCGCATACGCCTCGACCTCCTGTAGGCCCGGCGTCTTCTGCTCGGGCAGCAGCTTCCCGGCGAGGATGCGCAGTGTCTTCACCTTGACCGGGTCGAACGACACGGTCAGCGGGCCGTCGCCGGCCAGCGTGCCCACGGTCTTCCACTCGCCCTCCGCGGCGCCGGGAACCTGCACCTCGGCAGCGGCGAGGCTGGTGGAGTACACCACCACGCGACCGATCTGCTGCTCGGCGGGCCAGATGAGCTGCAGCCACTGCTCACCCTTGGCCTCCTTGGCGTTCCAGCCCATGGAGGTGGTGATGCCATCCACGACGCGGTCAGGGTTGTTGCCATACACCGACCCGCTGGAGATGACAACGCGCACGCCGCTGTCCTCGAAGGCCAGGTTGCCGGGCTGCTTGCGCTCGCCTTCGGCTCTGGCGATGGTCTCGCGGGCAGCCTGGAGCGAGGCCCGGCCGGCCAGCGCCGTCCGGGTGGTGTAGATGTGGCTGTCGTAGATCTCGAAGCGATCAGTGAGCGTCCCGCCGTTGAGCGTGACACTGCGCCCCTCGGACACGACGGCCAACGTCGCCGGGGCACCCTTGAGGCTCAGGCTTACCTCCTGCGGCTCCGTCGCGGTGTTCACTGCGAAGATGAAGAGATCATTGCCGACGCGGCGCGCGGAGACGTGAAGGTGCTCGGGCTTGGGGGCTTTGACGGTGACCACGCCGGGGGCGTCGGGCGCCAGAACGGCTTCCTGCAGGTCCTTCATTTCGCGGGCGAGGAACGGCATTCCCAGGAACAGATCAGGGTAGTTGCTGATCTGCGAGTGGGTGTACCAGATGAACCCCTTGGCGCCGTAGACGGTCGCCTGGACGGCCTGGTTGCGCATCTCCATCAGGTTCGGCCCGCGGTTGCCGCTCTTGCCGTAGTCCCCGTAGTTGAAGGCCTGGGGTGTCACCCAGGCGGGCTTGCGGCCACCGGTCGCTTCGCGGACGGCCTGCATGAACTGCCCGGTCTTCTCGATGGGTGAGGCGGCCAGCCCGCCTTTGAGGAAGCACGGATACGGATCGGGCATCAGGACATCCCCGCCCCGCTCGTAACGGGCGATCCCGGGGATGGTGTCGTTGAGCATGATGCACGGGTGGTACGGGTCGGTATCGCGCACGACTTCGTAGATCTCCTGGGCGCGCTGGGGCAGGACGGGCCGCAGCTCCGGCTCGTCTGCCATGTACCAGGCGAACAGGCCGGGGTGGTCCATCAGGGCCTTCACCCGCCGCGTCAACTCGGTCTTCTCGGCTTCGTTGAGCGGGCGCTTCACATCCTCGTCCCGGTTCATGAAGGCCCGGCTGTAGGGGCTGAAGGTGGCGTAGGCGCCCTTCGCCGCCACTTCGTCCAACCACGCCCGTACCACGTCCTCGGCGAAGTACTCCTTGCTGTACGCCTGCAGGACCGTGTAGCCGTCTGCCGGGTCGAAGGTGGCCGGGGCCTGGCTGAACCAGCCGTAGGGCATGAAGGGCTTCCCGTTGTGCAGCAGCACATTGTGCTCATCCACGCGCCACTCGTGCCCATTGGGCGGCGGCGGGAGCTTGCGCAACGTCTTCTGCGCCGAGTGGACGACCTGCCCGCTCTTGTCCATGAGCGTCACGATCAGCCGGTAGTCCCCCACCTCCAGCTTGTCGGCGGGCAGGCTCATCATCACGGTCGGGGCCGCGGGCTGGGGCTTGGCGCGCGACACGGGCTTGGCCTCGGCGGGCGACTGGGCCCCGGCCGGCACCAGCACCGCGTGCAGCATCTTGCCCGCCAGCATCTCAGGCGCCAACGCCGACTGCACCGTGAACTGCACCTCGGCGATCTGCTGGCTGGCGTAGATGCAGTCGCGGTACGAGGGCTGCGTGATGTCAATGGCGAGGGGGGTATAGGTCAGCGTCAGCGGGAACTTGCGCACGCACAGCACCCGGTCGGGCTGCTGGCGGTCCACCAGCACCAGCCGTAGCGTCTGCGGTCCCTGCTCGCGCACCGGCACCCGGAAGGCCAGCTCGCGGCCCTGGGTGGCGTCGAAGCCGGCGGACACGACCCGCCCGGCGCTGCTGCCGGCCTTCGACACAAGCTCGGGCTTCAGGCGCACGAACCAGAACCGCCCGGTGTCATTGGTGACGTGCAGCTTGCCGGCATAGAACAGCCGCTCGCCCTCGGGCTGGAAGGCGGTCTCGTAGGGGTTCTTGACTGTCCACAGGAAGGGGCTGAGGTCCGCGCCCGGGAGCTTGAGCGTGGCATACAGATTCGGCTGGTGGAAGCCCCCGCGGCCCTCGGTGAAGCTCGACAGCTCCTGCTTGCCGGCCTGCCGCTCGCGCGCGACGTTGAGGGCCCAATCGCCCTTCGACAGGCTCGTGAGAGGCAGCTCCGTGAACGGGATGGCCACCTCCACCGTCCAGGAGGTCGGGGTCTTGCCGGTGGCGGCCTGCCAGTCCGCGTCCCATTCCGGGGTGCCCACATTGCCGCCCTGCCGCCGCTCGGCATCGTATAGCGTCCCCAACGGGTTGAGCGAGAAGTGGACATAGTCCAGCCGTGAGCTGCTCGGGACGATCATGAACTCGAACACATCATCCCGGTGGACGTGGCCGTCGCGCGCGGTCTCACGAGCGACCAGCTTGTCCATCTGCGGCTCCAGCAACTCGGCGGCCAGGTAGAGCTTCTGGTCATCGAAGGCGACCTTGAAGCGCGTCTGGGCCGTCGCCGGCCTGGCGCCTTCGCCCAGCAGCGTGAAGTTGCTATACCACTGCCCCTGCTGCCAGACGGCGTCATCGAGCTTGCCGTCCAGCATGGGGGGTGCGGTTGCCCTGATGGCGACAACGTCCGGCGCGGCCACGGCCGCGCCAGCCAGGAGGATTGCAGCTAGAAGCAGTGAATAGCGTGGCATCGCGATCTCCTTGAACAGGTTGCCGCCAGTTTCGCGTCGCGCGGCCGATCCCCTTCCCGCCCAGAAGGTGAGACCCATGTCCAACCGAGGGAAACTGCAGCGACGGTACGCGCAGATGGCTGAGGACGAGCGGGCTCGGCAGCGGGCACTGCACCTGGGGTACGACGAGGCGGAGTTGCGAGCCCTGCCGCCAGCGGCCGTCATCAGCTTCGGCTGCGGCAACCCCCTGGCGTTGGCGGAACTGCGTCCGGGGGAGGTGGTGCTCGATCTGGGCAGCGGTGTGGGGCTTGACGCGCTGCTGGCTGCGCGCCGGGTCGGCCCTACCGGGCGCGTCATCGGGGTGGATGCCACGCCGGAGATGGTCGGGAAGGCCCGGCGCAACGCCAGCCAGGCCGGTCTGGGGAACGTAAGCTTCGCCGTCAGTGAGATCGAGAGCCTGCCCCTGGCGGACGCGAGCGTGGATGTGGCGCTATCCAACTGCGTACTGAACCACTGCGCCGACAAGCTGAGGGCCTTCGAGGAGGTCCGACGCTGCCTGCGGTCCAACGGCCGGGCACTCATCACCGACTTGATGTTCGAGGGTGCGTGCGACCAAGCGCTGCTCGACCAGGTGGACCCCATCTGGCATGAATGGCTGAGACTGGCGTCCCCTGCGAAGGCCTACCTGCAGGCGCTGGACCGGGCCGGCTTCGCGGTGGAGGTGCTGGGCAAAGCGCCCTACCCGGCGGGCGAGGGTGACGCGCTGGCCGGGCAGGTCACCAACCTGTACCTCCGGGCCACGCGCCGCGACTAGCCGGCCACACAGAAGTCACGGAGTACGGGAGCCTACCCGATGGAGCGCGGCTCTCCAGAGCCGCATCGTCGTGGGCACGCGACGACCTACGCGCGTGGGGACACGCGCGCCCACGCGATCATCCCGCCATCCGTTCGCGGTCGGTGACCGCTCCCACGCCCTGTCCATCCCCCGGCCCTTCATCCCCTCATCGCCTCATCCCCCATCCCACCATCCCCTACCCCTGCCACTCCGGGCCGGCCACCACCCGCACGTGGGCGTCGGGGCGGAAGTACTTGCGGGCGGCTTCGAGGATCGCTTCCCGCGTCACGCCGCGGACCAGGTCGGGATAGCGCTCGTAGTAGTCCTCGCCCAGCCCCCACTTCTCGATGCTCAGGAGGCACCACATGATCTTGCTCTTGCCTTCCAGGAGCATCGCCAGGGAGCCGAGCAGGTTGGCGACCAGGTGGTCGTACTCCTCCTGGCTGACCAGCTCCTGCTGCATCTGGCGCGTCTGCTGGAGCATCGTGTCTGTGGCCAACTGGACGTTCTTGGGGTTGACGCCGGCCTGGGCGAACCACATGGCCGGCCCGTGCAGCTCGCCGCCGGCGGCATAGCAGTAGTAGGCCAGCCCCAGTTCATCGCGCACGGTCGCCCCGAAGCGCCCCATGAAGCCCAGTTGGCCCAGGATGTTGATGGCGAAGCTCAGGGGCAGGAAGTCCTCGTGGGGCCGGGGCACGCCGGTGGTGGCCATCACGATGTCACACTGGGTCTTGCTGGCCATGGGCACATCGCGCGTGACCATCTCGGCGGGAGGCTCGGCGGCCAGCTCGGGGAAGGCCGCCGGGGGCTGGGCCGGCTGCCAGGTCCCCAGACGCTCGCGGACCATATCCACGGCGCGCTCGGGATCCATATCACCGACCAAGACGGCGATGCCCCTGTCGGGGTGAACCGCCTCCCGATGGTAGGCCAGCAGGTCCTCGCGGGTTAGCGCCGCAATGGCCTCGCTCTCCCCGCGCTCCCAGGTGTGGTACGGGTGCCCGGCGGGGTACAGCAGCTGCCGCGCCGCCTTCAGCGCCACGTCGCGGGTGCTGTCCTCGTTCTCGCGCAACGAGGTCAGGATCTCCGACCGGACCTTGCCGATCTCCTCCTCGGGGAAGGTCGGGTTCAGGAGCATGTCGGTCGCAGTGTCCAGCAGCAGGTCGAGGTTCCCGCTGAGGGAGTTGCCGAAGAACTGGGTGCCCTCCACGGTCGAGCCGACCCCGAAGGTGGCCCCGACCCCATCGAGGGCCTCAGACAGCTCGCGGTAGGTCTTCGTGGTGGTGCCGCGCTCGAAGCTGGCGGCGGCGAAGCGCGCCCGGCCGGCCTGGGCAGCGGTGTCGAGCACACTGCCGCCCTTGAAGACGCCGCCGAGGGAGACCGAAGGCGTCAGTGACGACTGGCAGGCGACGACACGCAGACCGTTGTCGAGCGTCTCGCGCCGGGCCTGACGGAACATCTCCAGGCCGGTGTAGAAGAAGAACTGCTGTACGGCGGGGGCTTGTACCCCGCCCAAGGCCATGGCGGGCAGGGCGGGCAGTAGGGCAGGCGGCTCGCCTGCCCGCGCGGGCGAGCCGCCCGCGTTACTGGCGTCCTTCTCATCAGTCGGAAGGAACCACCCGGTGGTGCGGGTATTGGGCGTCAGATAGGTCTGGGCGACGCGCAGCACATCCTCAGCCGTCACCGCCTCCACCTTGCTCTCCAGCGTCGTGACATCGCGGTAGCTGCCGACCATCTCCGCCTGTCCCAGCAGGCCGGCGATGCCGGTGGCGCCCTCGCCGGTGTAGGCGACGGCGGCGCGAATCTGCGTCTTGGCCTTCTGCATCTCGTCCTCGGTCGGCGGGGCGGCCAGGGCCTCCTCAATGACCTTCAGGACGGCCTCCTCGATCCGCTCGGGCTCCACGCCCACGCGCGCAGTGACGAAGAAGTTCGCCAGGCCGGGGTCAATGCTCCCGGGTGTCAGACGGCAGCCCGCGCTGGTGGCCAGCTCGGTATCCACCAGAGCGCGGTACAGACGTGAGGTCTTCCACCCGCCGCCCCCGGGCGCCATCCAGGAGAGGCTGCCCGTGCCGCTGAGAATGGAGGTGAGCACGCGTAGGGCAGGCTCATCCGCGTGCCCGGCCTGGGGGATGTGGAAGGCCATGCCCAGGTAGGCGGCGGTGCCGGGGCGACGCAGCACGAAGCGCCGCTCGCCCTCCTGCGGCGGCTCGACGGAGCGGACCTCGGGCACGTCCGCATGGCCCGCGATGCCGCCATAGAGCCGCTGCACGTCGGCCAGCATGGCCTCGGTCTCGAAGTCGCCCACGATGAGCAGCACAGCGTTGTCGGGGGCGTAGAAGGACTTGTAGTGGCTCCACAGGTCGGCGTGGGTGATGCGCTGCAGGTCCGCCTTCCAGCCGACGACCGACCAGCGGTACGGGTGGGTGCGCAGGGCGGCCAGGGACAGCTCCTCGAACAGCAGAAACTGCGGGTAGTTCTCGGCGCCCTCGCGCTCGGAGATGATGACCGTGCGCTCGGAAGTGACTTCGTCGGGCTCGAAGCGGGCGCTGGCCATGCGGTCCGCCTCGATGCGCAGGCCCAGTTCGGCGTGGTCGGAGGGTAGCGTCTCGAAGTACACCGTGTAGTCCGTGCCGGTCATGCCGTTGTTCATGCCGCCGACGCGGGACACTTCCTTGAAGATGTCGCCCTTGCCGAACTCGGCGCCGCCCTTGAAGCACATGTGTTCGGTCCAGTGCGAGATGCCGGTGATGCCGGGGCGCTCATTGCGGCTGCCCACACGGTACCACGTCCACACGCTGGTGATGGGCGCCACCCGGTGCTCGACGGTCAGCACCTTCAGGCCGTTGTCGAGAATCGTCTCGCGTACGGGGAAGTCGAGCATGGGAGTTCCTTTCCGGACTGGCACAGAGCGAGAGGCGAGGCACAGCCGTGTGGGAGCGGTCACCGACCGCGACCCGTGGGCAGTCGCGGTC
>JAJFUB010000133.1 GCA_021372615.1 bacterium
GGGGGGCCCCACGACTGGTGCGGGGCCCGCCGCACACGACGCGGCACCCACGACCTATTGCCAGATCGGCTTCAGCTCATTCACGGTCACCGAGACCGTCGCCTGCCCGCCACGGGCAAAGACTTCGAGGCCGTGCAAGCTGTCGCTGGGGATGATGCCCACGGGTATGTAGACCTGCCCGTCGCCGCCGAAGATCTCAATGGAGGCGCGGTCCACGATCAGGCGCAGCGTCAGCGTGTCGCCACTCAACTCCAGCGGCGCAGTGCAGCCCAGACACGCAAGCTGCCTGTTGCCGGCGTGGTAGGTCACCGGGATGCCGCGCACGTGGAACCCAACCTGGCTTGCGCCCTGCAGCGCGAACTCGGCGGTCACGTCGAACAGGTCGCCCGCCATGTCGGCCAGAGGGTTGGCGCCGCGCAGTCGCACGTCCGCGAAGCGATGGCTCGGGCCGTGCAGGCTCGCGACCTCGCGGACCGGCTGCGCGCGCAGGCGCGGGCCGTCGGGGGTGCTGTGCAGCGTCAGCTCGGCCGGGAGAGTCATCATCTGGTTGCAGGGCATCCCCGGCAGCTCGACGCGCCCCCAGCCGATCACGACACGGCGGCCGTCGGGGACGTCGTTGAAGGTCTGCGAGGCATAGAAGCAGTTGCCGCGATGCAGCGGCTGCGGGTCGGTCTCGGGCGTGAAGGTCGTCCCGTCGAAGCGCCCGACCAGATACAGCCCATTCCCGCCGTAGAAGACCCAGCGCACGTCGTCCGCGTCGCCGTCCAGCGGCA
This sequence comes from bacterium, assembly GCA_021372615.1. Lineage (NCBI taxonomy): Bacteria > bacterium. The sequence continues at coordinate 774 of JAJFUB010000133.1, forward strand.
GGGGGAAGAACTCGGGGCACTCGCTGCTGCCCGCGACATGCACGTCGCACAGCCTCTCCCACTGCTTCAGGTCCGGCGAGGCGAAGAGGGCGAAGTCGTGCTGCTCCAGGTACAGCGCCATGACCCACTTGCGGTCCGGCTCATACCAGATGACCTTCGGGTCGCGGTTGCTGCCGGCGAGGTGCGGCAGAACCGGGTTGCCGCCGTACCTGGTGAACGTGCGGCCCCGGTCGTTGCTGTAGGCGAGGCACTGGGTGAAGGGGTCGCCGGCGGCGGTGTACATGCACACGAGCGGCGGCTCGTCTCCGGTCTGGAAGCCCGTGGTGTTGTGATGGTCCACGACCGCCGAGCCCGAGAAGCACGTGCCGAGCGCATCGGGGTAGAGGGCGACCGGCAGTTCGCGCCAGTGGATCATGTCGGGGCTGACCGCGTGTCCCCAGTGCATGTTGCCCCAGCCCCAGCCGTACGGGTTGTGCTGGTAGAACAGGTGGTACTCTCCGGCGTGGTACACCAGACCGTTGGGGTCGTTGAGCCAGCCCCGCCGCGAGGAGAAGTGGACCTGTGGGCGGTAGGCTTCGCGGTAGAGGTCGTCGGCGTCGCGCAGGTCGTCGTCGTTGGTGATGGCTTGCAGGTCGGGCGCGGGCGCGCCAGCGTTGATCGTCGCGGTGCGGCCGACGAACTCGCCGACGTCCATGAAGGCCCAGAAGTCGGGCTGCTCAGCGGATAGCTCTAGGTCAAACGTGCGGGTCAGGCCGTCGGCGATGGCGACGGTCAGCCGCTGCATGGCGGCCCCGCGACGGACGGGGAAGCTCAGGTATTGCTTGCCGAGGGTCAGCTCCATACTGCGTTGTCTTGGTCTCCTGTGAGGCTAGCGCACTCGCTCCAGGATCACGATCTCACCCTTGCCGAGCGTGACCGGGTACACCAGCTTGCCCGCCACCGTCTTCGGCTTCAGCTGAAGCGGCGTCTCCTGCCCGTCGGCGCTGTAGTGGAAGGCCTTCACGCCGCTGCGGTCGCCCCAGCCGAAGTCGCCGCTCTGGGTGGTGATGATCCGCTCCTCGCCCACCAGCCAGCCGCCGTGCAGCTCGCGCGGGGTGAAGGGGAACATGCGGTTGACGCAGCCGTACGGGTAGCCCTCGGCCGGAACGCCATAGTAGTAGTACAGCGCGCCATGCTGCAGGTTGGCGATGATGTCCTCCATCAGGCGCCGGGGGGTGCGGTCGTTCTCGGCGATCTGGTACCAGGGATAGCCCAGCGCGATGGGGGTATACAGGTGGGTCTCGCGGTCCGAGCCCTGACCGCCGCCGGTTTCGACAAAGCGATTGATGCGCACCTTCCGCATGTTCGCGGTGGCGGGTTCGGTGTTGGCGACCACTACGCCGCCGGCGGCCTGGATGGCCTCGATGACGGCCTGCTGCGCCGGCGGCGACACGAGCCCGGCGTCGGTGAGCTTCGCCACGATGCGGTGGGTCTTCTCGCCCAACTCCACGGTGTGCCCGTCCCAACGGTCATAGCTGTAGCGGGCCCAGCCGCGGCTGAAGGCGTAGCTGAAGCAGTCAATGTACATGCCATTGGCGCCACAGTCGGCCATGGCGAACTTCACGTCATCGAGCAGGTACTTGCCCCAGCTGTTCTCCACCGTGGGGTAGCGCCACACCAGCCGGTAGCCCGCGGCCCAATCCGTCTTGCCGATGTAGTTGGGGCCATAGCCCAGGTCGAAGCACACCTTGCCCTCGCGATTGACCATCATGGCGTCGCGGTACGGGTCGGCGTCCACACGGTCCTGGTGGACGCGGCTCTCCAGCGGCGGCTCCATCATCAGCAGGCACTTGGTCTGGGGGCTGGCCTGCCGGACGCGTGCCTGGGCCTCGCGCCACCACTGCTTGTGCTGCTGGCGGTCGTAGGGGTACTGGTAGTTCGTCCACGGGTGCATGGCGCCGAGGGTGACGCGCCGGGGGTTGAAGCGCGGGGCGAGGGCCTCGGGCGTCTCCTTCGACAGCCCCGAGCAGTGGCCGATGAACGCGAACGGGCCGTCCACGGTGAAGTTGACATCCCAGTCGCGCCGCACCTGGTTGATGAAGGCCCAGTAGTCGGTGGAGGTGGAGGGATAGAGCGTCCAACTCAGCGTGTAGCTGCCGCCTTTGGGCAGGCCGAAGTTGCTGGTGAAAGCGCTGGCGACGCGGCGGCTGTCACGCAGGCGCAGTTGCAGCCGCAGCAGGTCGTCTTCGGCCAGCCAGCCCAGCCCGCTGGCCTTCTGGGCGGCGAAGAGCGTGGGGTTCGGCGCGGCGGTGTCCACGTAGCTCAGGGCCCGATCGCCCGCCAGGCGGAGGTCGTCCAGCGGGCCCCCGGCGGTGAGGTCGTAGGAGATGGCGGCGCCGAGGTCGTCGCCGCTGAGGTTGTCAATGCGGTCGGTGACGCGCAGGCGCGGGCCGTCGGGCTTGAGGGTGCGGGTCAGGCGGTAGAACTTGCCGGCCGCGACCACCTGGCCGCCCGTCTTGTCCAGCTTGCGGCTGAGGATCTTCCATTCCTGGGGCGGCTCGGACTTCAGCCGGTCGGCACAGCCCAGCCAGTTCAGTTCCCCCTCCGGCCAGGTGAGGGAGGTCTCGAGTACGTAGTGCTCTCTGCCGACCTGTACCGCCAGGCCGCCCTCGGGTGTGAGGGTGACCTTGCCGCCGGCCATGGCGGCAGTCGTGCCGGCGGGCAACGGCCGGACGCCCTCGGCCTCACGCTGTGCCCGGACGGTAGCCGGCAGGTAGCCCAGGCTCAGGTCGCCGATGACGAGGTCGTGCTCCTGGTTGCCGAACCACACGGGTTGGGCGATGTTGGTGATCCGAATGACGTTGGCGGCCTCGGGGTTGATGAGGTCGCCGACGTCCAGGACATACCAGAAGGTCTCTGTGCCATCGGCGGCTACGCGGTGGTCGAACTGCTGGAAGTCGGGGGCGAAGATGACGCAGAGCTGGTTCTCGCGGAAGAGCACGTAATCCTGCTCATAGCCGGCCGGCGCCCAGTTCGGGTCGCGGTTGAGGATGCGCTCGGGGCCGCGGCGGGCGCCGCCGAGGGTGCGGTACACCTTCTGCCCGTTGATCTCCAGGGCCAGGAACTTGTTCCAGCCGCTGTTGGGCGGGCAATCTAGACGAGCCTGCAGCCGCAAGACGACCAGTTGCCCGGCTTTGCCCGGCACGCCCGGCGCGGTGATCTCAATCATCCGCTTCATCGGCACGCGTAGCGGCAGGCTCTCGTGGGTCCAGGCGACCTGGACCCTCTCCCGGAGCGACGGATCGGCGGCGCGAGCACTCGCGCCGCCGAGGAGACAGCAGACGACCAGCAGTAGCCGCCCGTTCATGCCGGGGGCCTCCCTCTGGTGGACACATGGCTACAGGCCGTTGTGCCCCCACATGACTGTGTTCGCGTTGATGTTCGTCTGGGCCAGCCACTTGGCGTGGCCGTCCATGAAAGCGCAGTTCGCCCCGTTGTTATGCCGCTGCGAGGCGGGGCTGTAGGGCGGCATGCAACTGATGCCGCAGCCGGTGCAGGCCGCGCACTGGGAGCAGTAGTGCGACCACGGCCGCTCGGCGTCCACCGACATCAGGATCTCCGACGGCCGCTGGAACTCGGCGAGCCGGTGCTGCGCCGCCCCACCCTCCAGCCAGATGTGACGCATCGGCAAGGCATAGCCGTAGGCCCCCGACGACCAGCCGGTGGAGCCCATGCTCGGGCACTTGTAGAGCTGGTAGCTCTTCAGGTAGGGCTGGATGTCATAGAACCACCAGTAGCGGGTGGCGCCCACATCCTTGTAGACGTGCGGGAGACTCTCATCATAGTCCTGCACGTACGACATCATACCGAGGGCCAGTTGCTTGAGGTTCGACAGACAGCTCGTCTGCCGGGCCTTTTCGCGCGCCTTGGCAAAGACGGGGAAGAGAATGGCGGCCAGGATCGCGATGATGGCAATGACGACAAGAAGCTCAATCAGCGTGAAACCTTTGCGCATGTTACACCTCGCCATGGCTGGTCAGCGGACCTCAAGGTCCGTCATTGCGGTGGCCGGGTTGTAGACTGCGTGGTAGGTCTTGTCTTCTAGTTTCGCCGTGAATCCCGTCTTCCCCTCCAGACGGCGCACGTCCGTGAAGCCCAGCGCGGCCGCCGGCGACACCTCCACCAGGCTGAAGTGGTGCGTTCCGGCGGCGATGGCATGCATCTCCGGCAGCTTCAGCGTCGCCTGCTGCGCCTCGGTGGGCTGCTGGGCGGTGTTCTCGGGGGAGCGGTCCATGTCGGACAGGCTCAGTTGCCAGTCGCGCCGGTCGGCCTCGCCCTGGCAGTAGCGCCGCATGCGCTCCGTGATCGTGAAGGGCAGGTCGGTGGCCCAGACGCGGAAGCGCAGGTCGCCGCAGCGCCACGTCCCGTCGGGCTGCTGCTGCGCGTCGGCGTCCCTGGGGATGATGAACCGGAACTGGTGGCACAGCTCCCGGGCCTCGCCGGGGGCGGTGGCGGTGCTCTCGAGCAGGCCGACCATGCCCTGCGGGGTCATCAGCCACAGCTCGACCATCCGCCAGGGCGCCTCGGGCTGGGTCTCCTGCCAGGTCGCGGCGGTCAGGGCCGGGGCGTAGGCCGTGCCCAGGGCGAGGGCCTCACCCACCTGCTGGTGGGTGAACTGCGCGCCATAGCGGCCGAGGGTGCCATGGTCCGGCTCCGTCCGCCAGGGCTTCTCCAGCGGCCAGACGCGGACGTAGGGCCGCGCCAGGTGCAGGGCGCTGAAGCCCCCCAGGTCGTCGGCCACGCGCATGGCGCTGGCGCGGGTGTAGGTGAAGCTGCCGGTGGTGAAGGTGCTCGACCAGCGGCCATAGCGCAGCCGCGCCCCGCGGATGTCGGAGTCGAGCATGGTGTAGTCGTCTCGCAGCGGCTGCTCCGCGGCCCCCTGCAGCGCCATCTGCTGGTAGGCATGGGCGCCCAGGAACAGGTCCATGCGGTCGTGGCTGATGTTGCGCCGGGCCATCTCGCCGGCGAGGGCGGCGTTCTCGCCGTCGCCGGTCACGGCCGCCACCATGGCGATGTGCAGCGGCCAGAACGTGCGCCACTGGTCCTTCCACCAGATGTCCGGTCCGCCGTTGAAGAGGCCGGGCCACTCGAGGTTCAGCGGGTAGTACGGGATGGACCGGCGGAAGATGTCGGCGGCTTCCCGGCTCCCCGTCGCCCACCAGTACAGGTACAGACCCCGCAGGTTCATGGCGTGGTAGTACATCATCTCATATTCGCAGTGGCCCTCGCCGTAGACCTTGAAGCGGTACGGGAACATGCCGTTGGGGAGTTGGTCGCGCCCGAGGGTGTGGATGATGCGGTACGCCATCTGCAGGTACTTGCGCTCGCCGGTGAGCAGCCAGCCGTGGATGTAGACGGCCATGGGGTGCGTGATGGGGTTGATGTAGGTCTCGCAGTCACCCATCAGCTTGTTGAAGGCCTCGGGCGTCGTGTTGGTCTCGGTGTTCGCCAGCACGATACGGCGCAAGTTCGCGATCCGGTCGGCCCCGAGCTTCGCCTGCAGCTCCGGCCGGGCCTCGATCTCCAGCAGCGGCAGCGTGTAGTCCGCGAAGCCCCACGTGTCGAGCCGCTCGGGCTGCCACTTTTCGGCCCGCTTGGGGTCCTCGGGTCTGGTCGTGAGTGTCTTGAAGAGGGTGTCGAGCCACACCTGGCTCATCTGCACGAGGCGCTCATCGCCGTGGAACTTGCTGTCCGGTGACAGGTACCCCCACACGGCCCAGGACAGGAAGGCGCTGCAGTCCTCCCACTTGCTCTGCGCGGCCGTCCGCTGCAGCGTGTTGTTGACGGCGTTGCCCAGGAAGAAGTCGCACCAGGCCGCGCCGGCGTTGGGCCGCCCCTCGGGCGTGCGCGCCTGCTCGTCAAGGAACGTCTTGTGCCAGGGCTTATCGGGGAGGGGTTCGGCCGGGGTCACGAACTGGTAGGTCGCCGGCGGGGCCTGCGCCAGGCAGGCCCCACCGATGAAAGCAGCCAGCACAACCGACAGGCGGTACGGGCGCATCGAGGCCTCCGGGGATCAGCGAGTGGTATGCCCCCACATGTCCCCGTCGTTGGCCAGGATGTAGGTCTTGCTGCGCCACTTGGCGTGACCGTCGGCGAAGACACAGTTGCCGCCGTCGTTGTGGCGGCTGGAGATCCCGTACTGGTAGACGTCGTTCCACGACGGCGGATAGCCGGCGTGCCCGGCCGGACACCAGGCCACGGGGTTGCCGCCGTTGCCCTCGACGCCGCCCGTCCGTGCGCCGTTCTGCGCGTCACAGAACAGCATCTTCTCGGCGGGCATGGTCAGTTGCGCCAGAGAGATGGCCGCGGCGCCCCAGTTCAGGTCAATGATGAGGTGCAGGATGTTGGCCCCCATGCCCTGCGTCGTCCCTGTCTGGCTGGGGCAGATCCACACCTGGTCGTTCTTGATGTAGGGGTTGAGCATCTCCCACACGGGATGCCACACGTTGGCCGGGCTCTGGGTGCAGTAGCCGACCAGCTTCTCGTCGTAGTCGGCCGAGTACTGGATGACGGCGAGGGCCAATTGCTTGCAGTTGGACAGACAGGCCGTCTGGCGCGCCTTCTCCCGCGCCTTGGCGAACACCGGGAACAGGATCGCCGCCAGGATGGCGATGATGGCGATCACGACCAGTAACTCGATCAGCGTGAAACCTCTGCGCATCAACGGGACCTCCTTCAGTACGAGACGATGACCGTCATGGTTTGTGTGTCAGCTTCCACACATCATTCATCAGCGGCCACGAGTTTCCTGCCACGACCCACAGGCTGTCGCCATAGACGTAGATCGTCGGTTCGTGACGGCCGCTCCACATCGGGTCGGATCTGGCCTCCGTCCAGTTGACCCCGTCGGCGGTGTACCAGCTCTCCGCGAAGTTCTTGCTCTCGCGGTTGGAGAAGCCGCCGATGATCCAGAGCCTCCCGGCGTACTCCCGCGCCACAAACCACATGCGCTCGGCCCATGGGGCGTGCTCGGCCACGCGCGTCCAGGTCACGCCGTCGGGCGAGGACCAGACATCGTTGTAGGTCGTGAACTTCGGGTAGTGTTTCTCGGGGGGGTCGCTTGGTGTCTGGATGCAGCCGCCGCAGAGCCAGAGCTTGCTGTCGAAGACAGCGACGGCCGAACCGTAGCGGCTGCCGAAGGGCGCCTCGGGGAGCACGCAGTTCCAGGTGACGCCATCGCTGGAGTTCCATACATCGCGGCCGGAACCCAACTGCCAGATCTTGTCCTGGAAGACGACGCACTCGCCGTAGCCGCGCGCGCGGAAGGGCGTCTTGTCCAGCACCTGGGTCCAGCTCACGCCATCACTACTGTTCCAGACGCTGCTCTTGATGGCCCACAGCTTGTCCTGGAAGACGACCATCTCGGCGTAGCCATCGTAGGGCGTCTGGTCCAGCACCTTCGTCCAGGTGACGCCATCGGACGAGTTCCACAGGTCGCGCACGAGCGTGCCGCCGGCGTGGTAGGCGTTGCTGATCCACATCTTCCCCTGGAAGACGGCGTCCTCGGCGGTGTCGCGCGGGGTGAAGGTGGCGTGTTCGGCGACGAGCTGCCAGCCGGTGGTGTTGAGCGGTTGGGCCATGGCGAGAGCACCTACCCCTGTCAGAATGACGATCAGAACGGTTCGGAGCATGGCAGTAGCCTCCGGTGGAGGAGTGTCCGGCGGCGCCTCAGGTCAGCGCCAGCGCGCGGCATGGCGCGGCGCTGCTGCCGGCGAGCTTGAGCGGTGAGCAGTACAGTGTTACCGTCGGCGGCAGAACGCCCAGCCCGACCAGCGGGCACAGGATCATCCCGCCACCACGGAAGAACGTGCCCAGGAAGGGCATGGCGGCGTCCTGGGGGTGGTCGTAGGAGAGCATGTCGCCGCCCAGAATGGCCGGACGGTGATCGAGCAGCCACGTCTGCAGCTCGGGCGAGAAGTAGGGACTGCTGTGGTAGTAGTCGGCGGCGTGCAGATGGTTGTCCCAGCCGCAGTGCAGCAGGATCGCGTCCTCGTCAGGGCGGAAGCCGGGTAGAGCGGCGGCGGGAGCGGGCAGAGGCGACGGCGAACCGGCTGCCGGCCGGCCCTGCCCGACACCCACGACGAAGGCGCGGGTGATGAACTTCTCTGGCGGCACCCGATCGAGCGTCGGCATGTCGGGGTACAGGTGCGCGGCGGTTTCCAGGTAGGTCGTGCCGTTCAGCACCATCAGCGCCACCTGGTGGGACACCCAGCCGGCGTCGTACGAGCCGACCTGCTGCAGCGACACCGGGATCGTACCGGCTTCATGGTACCAGTCGGTGCCCTCGGTGACGGGGACGGAGAGGTCGTGGATCATGAGGAGTCCTCGGGCGGGCGCGTCCTCAGGCGTCGGTACTCCTGCGCGACGGCCCAGCCACAGCCGCACGCCACCAGCAGGCACGCCAGGCCGATCAACAGAGGCGCAGCCACGAGGCTGCTGCCGGGATGCTGGCGCGCCACCTGCGCCCCCACCCAGGCCATGACGCCCGCGCCCAGCAAGCCCAGGAGCGACAGCGCAGTGCACAGCACGATCAGCAGCAGGCCCTCGATGCGAGCCTCGGCGACGGTCGCCGGGTGGGGGCGCCAGGGAAACCGCAGCAGGCGGCCGTAGACAGCCGCCGTTGCCGCCACAAAGACCAGCATGCCGAACACCATGCCCAGGATGATCAGGCCCACAGACACTGCGCTCGCGCTCCCGTTCAGGCTACGCCCACAGCACCTGCGCCACGGTGGCCGGGTCGGGCCACGGGCTGTCCAGTGCGAACTGCGCCGCCGCCGCCAGCGTCGCCTCGACCTCGGCCCGGACCGAGGCGATCTCGTCCACCGTCAGCCACGCCTCGTCTTGCAGGCGCTGCTCGAACTGCGCAATGGGGTCTTTGGCCGCCCACCTGTCCAACTCGCCCTGGTCGCGCGTCTCGCGGATGACCATGCAGTGGGGCTTCATGCGGTAGGTCTTGGCCTCCAGCAGGAACGGCCCCCGGCCTGAGCGGGCGTGCGCGACAGCCTCCTGCGCCAACTCGTGCACCGCCAGCACGTCATTACCCTCCACGGTCCTCCCCGGCGCGCCGTAGCCATGGGCCAACTCGGCGATGTCCGCGACCGGGCACGAGTCCGACACGGGCGTCGTGGCGGCGTAGCAGTTGTTCTCACACACGAACACAATGGGCAAGTCCCACAGGGCGGCGAGGTTGAACGACTCGTGGAAGGTGCCCTGCTTGCTGGCGCCATCGCCGAAGAAGCAGACGGCGATGGCGCCTGTCTCGCGGTACTGGGCCGAGAACGCCGCGCCAATGGCCAGCGGCAGGCCGCCGCCGACGATGCCGTTGCCCCCCAGCAGGCCCAGCTCCGGGGCGAAGATGTGCATCGAGCCGCCGTAGCCGTGGCTGTAGCCGGTCGAGCGACCGGCGAGTTCGGCCAGCATCCGCCCCGGATCAGCGCCCCGAGCGATGCAGTGCCCGTGGCCCCGATGGGTGCTCAGGATCATATCCTCGGGCTGTAGGGCCTGACACACGCCGACGGCCACAGCCTCCTGACCGTGGTAGGTGTGCAGCGCCCCCATGAACTGCCCGCTCTTCCAGGCGGCGAAGTACTGCTCGGTCGCCGTCTCCTCAAAGCGACGGATGGTAAGCATGAGGCGGAGCATGGTGCGGAGTTGGTCGTGGTCAGGGATCATGTCGCGCCTCACCTGTCTTGGCATGCACGATCTCCTGAGCCCAGGCCAAGGTTCGGCGGGCGATCTTCAGTGCTTGCTCGACCGCTTCTACGGTGGGAAACAGCTCGATGTCATACCGGATGCTTACGCCATAGTGCTGCAGGTTCTCCGCGAAACCGTCGAACTGGTCGGCCCCTACCTGCAGCGGCTGAGCCAGTCCGAGCAGGGCCGCGATGTCATGGGTGCGGGGGTAGTTGACGTCATGGCAGACCAGCACTGCCTTGATCGCCTTCTCTATCGCCTGCTGAGCGAGGAAGGCAACCACATTCAGTGACTCGGCCTCGCGCCTGAGCACCTCGGCTGCTCTGAGGTCGTGGCCTGCGAGCCTGAGCAGGTCCCGCGCTCGTTGCTCAGTCATGTGCATAGACGACCTTCCCCTCCTCCAGAGCGTGGCGGATGACGTGACCGGGCACGTCCCGCCACAGTTCGACCTCCTCCTCAGTCCACCAGAGCACGTCTTTGGGCGTCGTCAAGCCGCGCAGCGCGCGGTACACCGGCCTCATACGGCAAGTGGGCGGTTCGTCGGTGGGGCCGATCACCAACAGGTCCACGTCACTGTCCGGCCCTGCCTCGCCCCGCGCGTGGCTGCCGAACAGGATGATCTTGTCCGGATGCACGGCCTCGACGATGCGCCGCACAATCTCGTCAATGGCCTCATCCATGGCAGCTGCGCTCATCGCCGGCACCTCCTCGACTCCAGTATACCTCACGCGCGCCCGAACTTGCGCGCCAGGCAGACCAGGAACAGGGCTGTCGCGAACGCACCCATCAGCGACGCCGGGGTCGTCAGCGTCCGCAGGACGCTTGGCGATCCGCAGGATCGCGCCTCAGCCCGGCGCTTCAGCGCCGGGGGCTCAGCGGCCCCACTCTCCTCCCCTTGGCGAAGCCTTTGGCGTCCGCAGCCCCAAGAGGAGGGAGAGGGATGCTGCGCTTCCCCGGACGCTGAAGCGTCCGGCTGGGGGGCGGTGCTCCGCACCGCCAACCGTCCTGCGGACGGAGCGCCGCCGCCTGCCTCAGCCTGCACGTGCGCCGCGTCTAGTCCAACCTCACCTCAGCGCCGGCCGCCGAGCTTCGGTAGAGCGCATCCAGGATCGTCAGGACATCCAGGGACTGCTCGGCCGGGACGGGCGACGGCAGATCGTTGGCGACGCACTCGGCGAAGCGGATGCACTCCAGCGCGTGTGCCTCGGGGCCCTTGACCTCGTTCTGAAGCTGCACGTTGAAGTGCTGCTGGGTCCCGTTGTCGGTCCACAGCAGCTCGTTGCTGGGCCAGTGCGAGCCGCCCTTGTCGCCGTACAGCCACATCTGCATGTCCTCGCCGGGGCCGGACTTGTGGTTCAGCAGCCAGCTCACCTCGAGCACCAGCGTGCCGCCGCCCTCGAAGCGCACGAAGGCTGCCGCGAACTCCTCGACATCCCAGTCGGCCTGCGGGATGGGGCCGCCCCAGTTGCTGAAGGCGCCGGGGAGCTGGCTGAGCTTGTTCTGGGTGATGCCGCTGACCGCGACCGGCTTGGGGAAGCCCATCATGTAGAGAGTCAGGTCCAGGATGTGGACGCCGATGTCAATGCACGGGCCGCCGCCGGAGTGCTTCTTTTGGATGAAGCCGGGGCGGGTGGGCGCGCCGGTGCGGCGGAGCATCCAACTGCGCGCATGGTAGACCTCGCCGAGGCGGCCGGTGTCAATCTCGGCCTTGAGGGCCTGGGCGGTGGGGTTGAAGCGGAAGTGCTGGGCGGTCATCAGCAGCTTCTTGGCCTTGTTGCGGGCGCGGATCATCTTCTTGATGTCGGCGGGCTTGGGGGCCAGGGGCTTTTCACAGATGACGTGCTTGCCCGCTTCCAGCGCCGCGATGGTCAGCGGCGTGTGGTACATGTTGGGGGTGCAGATGTCAATGATGTCCAGGTCCTTGTCGGCGATGAGTTCCAGCGGGTCCACATACGTCTTCTCCACGCCGTGCTCAGCGGCGCGCTGCTTGAGGATGTCGGGGTTCAGGTCGCTGAAGGCGGCCATCTCCGCCAGCGGGCTCTGCTTCCAGCCCGGGAAGTGCGAGCCGGCGATGCCGCCGACACCGATTACGCCGACTTTGAGGGTCTTGGCCATGGGGTGGGTCCTTTCGTCACTCTCACAGGATATATGTGCGACAGGCGAGCAGACGCCCGCTCATGTTGCCTGCAGGATCCGATCGTGCAGCCGCTTCAGCCACTCCGCTTGCTGCTCCCACAGCGGTTGGCCGGGGAAGGCGTAGGTCGAAACCATGAAGCCCCAGTAGCCCGCCTGCAGCATGTGTTCCATGATGGTCTCGAAGTTCGCCCGGCCGACGGCCGAGGGCTCGAAGGCCGAGTGCGTCGGCGGCCAGCAGATGTAGCCCTCGTCGCACACCAGCGGCAGGTTCCGCTCGCGCGCGCGGCGGGCCATGCTGGCGATGGCGTTGCGCCAGAAGCCGCGCATCCGCTCCTCGTACTGCGGGTAGTGGGTGAATAGCCAATAGTCCCAGCGGTCCACGTCCATGTTCTGATACAGGTACAGCGGCGCCCACCACTGGTGGAACCAGTCGCAGCCGAAGTGCTGCTTGTACTCCTCCCACGGCGTGTGGTCCGGCTTCATCAGCCAGCGGTAGAGCGCACCCTCGCGCTCCAGCCGCGGGATCAGTTCGTCCAGGCCGTCGCTGCCGATCCCCAGCCCCAGCTCGCGGAACAGCGCTACCTGCACCCCCGCCGACCAGGCGTACAGGTGGTGGTCCAGGAGCTGCGTGTTGTCGGCGAGGCGGTCCAGGAAGTCGGCGGTCATGTTGGCGTCGAAGCCCTGCTCGGGGCAAGGCAGCGAGTAGTCGTCGGTGATGAGCAGGTCCGGGTGCCGCTCGCGCAGGAAGGCGATCTGCCGCTCCACGGCCGCCTTCAGCGCCGGCCGGCCGCCGGGCAGCCCCCGGCCGATCGAGTAGTCAATCTCATTGTGGAACTCGACGTAGGCGATGCGGTCGGCGAAGCCCTCGCCCTTGAGCACACCGAGCAGACGGTCTATCTGCATACCGGTGTACGGGAAGCGGTCGGGCACGGGGATGTCGAGGATCTCCTGGCGGATCGCGGGGTCGGCCAGCGACCCGAGCGTGTGCCCCGGCTGGTACTCCCAGCTCGTCAGCGCTACGTACACGTCGTACTTACGTGCCAGCGCGAACAGCTCCAGGATCCGGTCCAGCGCGTCCACCCGGTAGCCGCCGCGAGCCGTGGTCCCGGCGCCGTAGTCGCAGTAGCCCGGGTCGGCGACGCGGCCGATCTCGACGGGCCCCCGCCGCGTCCCGTCGGCCTTGAAGGCCCAGCTCCACAGCCCGTCAATGCGGATGGTGTTGAACCCCCGCGCCACGAGGTCAGCGAAGGCCTGCTCCAGGTCGTGGAAGCCCTCGCCGGGCTGCATGTCGGTGGCCCAGTAGCCGAACCAGAAGGCGATGGTGAGGCGCTCGGGCAGATGCCCGGGGATGGTCTCACGTCCGACGATGGGGGTGGCCATGGCCTGTGATCCCGTTACGACAGTAGTTCCGCCCGTACCCGTGTCAGCCAACCTGCGGCTGCTTGGGGCTACTCGTCTGTCTGCCCGGAGGTGTCGGGGGCCCGCTCTGCCTCTCCCCCGCCGGTCAGGACGATGCTTGCTGCCCAGTCGAAGATGCGTTGCGCGGTGGCAAGCGCCTGGTTGGCCGTCTCCTGGTCCGGGTACAGCGCCTCGTCGTAGCGCCCCCTGACGGCATACTCCATCAGGTCCTCAGCCGCGTCCTCGAAGGCGAGCACCTCTACGCGCAGCTTCGCGCTCAGGCCGATGAGCGTGCCGAGGTCGTGGGTGAAGGGGTACACGACCTCGTGCAGCGCGAGTACCGCCTTGAGGGACTTTTCGGCCGCCTGCTGGGCGTGGAAGCAGACCGTGTCGAGCGCTTCGCCGGTGGCGGCAACGGTGCGGCCCGCGAACAGGTCGTGCCCCGCCTTCTGCAGCAGCCCACGGCCGGCATCAAGCGGACTTTTCATAGAGCAGCCGCCCCTCCTGCAGGACTCGCCCGACCAGATGGCTGCGCACGCCCCGCCATTCATCCATCTCCTGCGGCGTATACCACACGACATCCTTCGGAAACAGGATGCCCCGCAGAGCCCTGAGAATGGGCTTCGTCCGCTTGCCCGGCGGGGTGTCCGAGGGCGCGATCACCATCAGGTCCAGATCGCTGTGCTCATTCGCTTCGCCCCGCGCGTAGCTGCCGAACAGGATGATCTTGTCCGGGTGGACCGCGTCCACGATCCGCGCGACGATCTCCTGCAGGATCTCCTCGACAGTCCGGTCGCCCTCGATGGTTGCACCCATGGGGTCACCTACCTTAGCTCCTCCCGCGCCCGCTCCACGAGCTTCTCCAACTCCCGCCGCTTGTTCTCGGGCAGGTCCGGGGCTTCCCAGGCCGCGACGTTCGCCCGCCAACGCTCCTCGCACGTGTCCAGAATGCGCTTCTCCGACATCGCTCCCGCCGCGCCGGCGGTGTCGGTCGGGAAGAGGTCGCTGCGCCACAGCTCCCGGTAGTGGGCCAGCGTGTGCTCGCTGGTCAGGAACTCCTGCTCCTGCGCCACGTGCTCGCAGAGCTGGTCGAAGATCAAGGTCTCGTCGCTGACCTCGATCTCATCCCGGAGGGCAAACTGCCCCTTGCGGATCTCCATGTCCAGGATGAACTGCGTCGGTGAACCCAGGCCCCCATTATCCAGCGTGCCCATGCCCGGGTAGGGAATGCCGGCCGCACCCAACACGCGCGCCGCGGCTGTGCCGCCATAGAAGTTCTCGTACACAGCCTGCAGGCCCGGCTGCTTGACCGTGGGCGAGAAGAACACCTCCACCCAGCAGTGCCCGCCCCAGCAGCGGTCGAACAGCTCCTTGACCCCCAGGTTGCACAGCACCGTGGCCGGGCCGATGGAGGCGGCGGTGGCGACCTTCATGTCCAGCACCGTGGAGATCATGCGGCCGGTCAGATCGCCCTCCGGGTCCAGGCAGAAGGCCGCGACGAGGCCCCCAAGCACCTCGGCGGCGCCCAGCACGATCGAGGCGGCGATCGTGACCGGCGAGGACACGCCGATGGTGGGCATGGAGCACATGTGGTACTTGCGTACCCCGGCGGCCTTGCGCGCCAGCATGTCCGCCGCCGAGCGATGGTCGAGGATCAGCGGCGAGGTGAGGCACTCGGAGCCCGCCAGGTAGCGGGCGTCCTTCGCCACGCCGGTCATGATCTCGCCGATCTCCACGAGGTACTTGATGACCGCCGGGTCAATGGCCTCGATGCCGTCCACCTTGGTGGTGTACTGCAGCGCGAGCACGAGCGACTCGATGCGCTCGGTGCCCCGGGGGACGTCCTGGCGGTACCAGGTGCTGATGTAGCCGATCTCCGGCGTGGCCTGTGCCAGCTTCTTCATGGTGATGAAGATGTCGGTGTCCACGGGGCGGCTGCAACCGGCGGGGTAATCGTAGCAGGTGGTGGGGCCGCAGTCGAAGGCGGACATCAGGAACTCGGACTGCATGCGTTCCCGTATGGCCTCCTTCTGTCCGGTCCACATCAGCCAGTGGGTCCAGTCAATCCCGCAGTAGGGGTGCAGGCTCTGGTCGTCATCGTCGAGCCACTGGTTCGGCGCGAGCTTGGCGACCAACTCGTCCACCAACCCGGCCGGGATGCGCACCCGCCCCGTCTGCGGGTGCAGCCTGCATCCGTGCGCCAGCATGATCTGGACCAGTTCATCGCTCTCGACGCGCAGACCGACCTCCGCCAGCATCCGGAGGGTGCGGTCGCGCAGTACGGTCACCTGGTCAGGGGTCAGCATGGGTGGCCTCCTTGCAGGGCACAGACCCCGCCCCGGCGACTTGGCGGAGCGAGTGCGGTTGCGGAGGCTATTCGCGTTGGGGTGGTGGGGCACCTGCGGCGGGGGGCGGCGGACCGGTGCCGACGCGCCGGAGCACCGCCCAGCCGGGCAAGTCCGGCCACTCCTCCAGCGCGTACCGGCCCTGGTCCCCCAGTGTCATCGGCTTGTCGGGCTCCCCGAGGAGGCACACCGTCGGCTGCACCGTGGCGATGGCCAGCGTCGCCCACTGGTTGCTGATCGTGCGGGCCATTGCGACGGCCATGAGCTGGCGCGGGGCTTTCCACACCAGCCCGTAGTAGTCCACGATGTGCCGGTCGAGGTTGTAGTAGCCCAGGTAGCCGATGTCGCCGACGAGGATGGTGTCCTGCGGCAGCGTATGACGCCCGAGCGCCCGGGCGAACTCCAGGCGGGGCTCCGGCATCCGCGCGCTGAGCAGCAGTGCCCGGTGGTGATGGGCGCGGCAACTGACCAGGAGCAGGAACGAGGCGATCACACAGACGGTCCAGAGGCGATGGTAGGGCTGCCGGCGGGGCGGCGCCGGGGCGTCCCACAGGCGCAGGGCCCCGTCGAGTACCGGGACCAGCATCAGCCCCACCGCCGCATCCAGCGGCGCGGCGTACCACGGGTACATCATCGGCCGCGCGAGCCCGTAGGCGGCGAGGAAGATGGCGCTGAAGCCCACGGGCAACGCCAGCCGCCGGTCGTGCCGCCACATCAGCACGGGCGCGGCGAGGGCGACGAGGAGGTAGCGCCGGGGGCCCAGGGCCGCCTCGAACATCCGCCACGGTGGCGCGAGCTGCGCCATGGGCGACCGCCCCTGTAGCACCTTCGCCACCACCGTATGCGGCAGCGGCGAGCCGAAGTACGCCACCGCGAAGCCGAACCACAGCGCGATGGGGCCGAGGCCGGCCGCCAGCGCCAGACGGGAGAGCTTGCCGGTCCGCCACAGCACCAGCCCGTACAGGGCCCACCACAGGAAGCCCTCGGGCCGTGTCAGCGCCGCCAGCGCCGCCACCAGCGCCCCCCAGGCGCAGCGGTTGCGCACGAGCAGCAGGACGCTGCCGAACATGAGCGCGATCAGCAGCGGCGCCTCCATGCCGCTGGCGCCGAGTTCGCCCTGGTAGGTGGACAGGCCCATGAGCGCCCCGCCCGCCACGGCGACCAGGAGGCTGCCTGTGGTGGCCAGGGCCACGGCCGCCAGCAGAGCCGCCCCCGCCGCCGAGGCCACGGTCGAGAGGGCCACTGCGGTGCGGGGAATGTCGGCGCCGGCCCGATGGGCCAGCGCCAGGAGGACGGTCAGCAGGGGGGTCGTCGTCCCCAACACCGGCTCGCCCCGGTTGTAGACGAACCCGCGGCCCTCCGCCAGGTTGGCGGCGTAGCGGTAGGTGATGAAGGCATCATCGGGGAGGGTGCAGCGGGTGGCCATCTGCACCCGCAGGGGCAGGACGCACAGAAAGACGGCGACCGGGACAAACCACGGTCGCCGCATGACCTGCCAGAGCCTCGATGGGGGTGCGGAGCCTGGCATGCCGGTGTGCCGCTACGGCGCAGTGCCTGACCAGTACTTGTTGTAGCCGGTGGTGGTGGTGCCGCAGGTCTCGGTGTTCACGGCCATGATCTTGGCGTGGCCGTCACAGAAGGCGACGTTCGCCATGTCATTGTGGGCGGGCCACAGGTGGCCGCGGCAGGCGCCCACGCTGTACATGCCGTTCACCATGCAGTTCAGGCTGACGACGGCGGTGTGGGACGAACTCTCACCGGCGCCGTCAGCGATCAGGAACTTCTCGGCCGGCCGCTGGATGGTGGCCATGTTGTAGCCCCAGTAGTTCACCGTCGGCGAATCGTTACTCGAGGTCGAGTACCGGTTGGGCGTGTTGTAGAACCTGGTGCTGGGACAGATGTAGCACTGTGTGTTCTTCACGTACGGCTGCACGACCGTGTACCACGGGAGGCGCAGGCCGCCGGTGTTGCCGGTCAGGAAGCCGGGAAACCACTCGTCATAGTCCTGGGCGTACTGCATGTATGCCAGGCCAAGCTGCTTCAGATTGGACAGACAACTCGCGGCTCGTGCCTTCTCGCGGGCCTTGGCGAAGACGGGGAAGAGGATCGCCGCCAGGATGGCGATGATAGCGATCACTACGAGCAACTCAATGAGGGTGAAACCTGAGCGTCGCATGACGTGACCTCCCGACCATTGTCGTAATGTCTACCCTCTTTCTTCCTTCGCCACTGGTTCCGGCGTCTCCTGCCGGTAGAGTCAGAAATGGCGACGGCCACATTCGCTGCCGCAGGTGTGGCAGGAGAGCGGCAGGTGTAGGGCGAAAGGGTACCAGTTCGCTGCTGGACAACTCGCGGAGGGTGTGCACACCATGCGACGAATGCTCTTCGTCTCCCTGCTTGCGCTCTGCCTGCTCATCGCCCCGGCTCTGGCCGCCGGTGGCAACACGTCTGGAGGCGCGCCCGTGAAGACCATCGCGGACCTCAAGCCTGACAACGAAGTCTGGGATACCTACATGGGCTGTCTCCGAGGCTGCCTGCGGTACCTTCACTCCGATGTGACCCCCGCCTGGCTCTATGGCGTCAGCGGCCATGCCTTCGGCCTCAACATTCATAAGCAGCTCTGCCCGAGCGGGCCGCACGTGTGGTCAGGCTGGGGGAGCCTCCAGGGGCATGAGGGCCTCCTGGGGCTGAAGATCGAGCGCGTCGGCCCGTGGTACAAGGGCTATGACGACGCGTACGAGGCCCACAAGAAGCTGGCGTGGGAACGCGCCCGGCAGGCGATTGACGCGGGTACGCCCGTGATCGGCTATGACCTCAACTGGGCCGAGTTCTACGTCGTGAGCGGCTATGACGACGTCGGCTACCACTACTGGAACACGAACTTCGGAGAGCTGAAGCAGGCGGGTCCGGTGGCGTGGGACAAGTACGGGGACGGCGGCGTCGTGCACATGATCGCGCTACAGGTCGTCGCCGCGCGGAAGCCCACGGGGACCGCGCGCCGGGCTGTGAAGGCGGCGCTGCAGTGGGCTGTGGACTTCGGCGCCCGCGGCGACGCGGATGACCCGCTGCGCCACGCCGACTACGCCTCCGGCCTGGCAGCCTACGACCAGTGGGTTGCCGCGCTGGACGACCCGAAGGCCTACGAGGGCGACGCCATCGGCGCGATGTACAATGCGCAGGTCTGGCGCGAGTGTCGCCACCAGGCGGTCGCCTTCTTGCAGGAGGCGCAGGACCGGCTTGGCGACCCCGCACTGGCCCCGCTCTTCGCTGACGCGCTCCAGCACTACCAGCGGGTCGAGCGCAAGCTCGGCCTGGTCTGCGACCAGTTCCCGTTCGAGGACGGCGCCAGGAAGGCCTCGCAGCCCGAGCGCCAGCAGCGGGCACAGCGGGCCCTGCGCGACGCGAAGCGCGCCGAGCAGAGCGGGCTGGAGGCGCTGGCGCAGATCGTCGCCAGGCTGTAGCGCCGACCTGCGGAAGTCCGCGCCATACTCAGAGGCAAGCTGTTGGGTGTCGCGCCGTGTGC
>JAJFUB010000134.1 GCA_021372615.1 bacterium
TGACCGCTCGTACACCATCCCCTTTGTTAGGAAGCCTGCAGGAGCGGTCACCGACCGCGACCCGGCACGACACCCACGGCCTGTGCAGAGAGGGAACCGCCAATGGCTGACGACGAAGACCTCGAGCTGATTCAGCAACGCGAGAAGATGATCTTCGAGGACCCGCGGGAGCGGCCGCGCGTGGGAGCCAGCGTCCTGCGCCGGCGCAACACGCGCCTGGACCTCGAGACGTTCACGCCCCTGTTTGTGCGGCACTTGCAGGTCCCCAAGTTCGAGGCGACCAAGCTGTGCCAGTTGCCCTCGGGGCTGCTGCTCGACAACATTGAGGAGGCGCTGGCGGAGCGCGTCGCGGAGGAGCTGCGGAGCCTGGGGGAGGACTGCCTGGTGGTGCCCGCCGCCAAGATCATCAGCCTGCCGCGGCCGTACCCCGTCCATGCCATGCGGCTGAGCAAGACCGGCCTGGAGGTCCGCAGCGCCACGAATGACTGGTACGGCCTGCGCTGGCAGGACCTGACGTGTCTGGCCATGGGACAGGCGGCCTTCGAGGAGGTCAAGCGGACCACGAGGGGGCTGCTGACGCGGCGGATCACGTCGCCCGCGGCCATGGGCGAGATTGGCGTCTCCACCATCGCCACGGCCATCGCCCCGCGCTCCAATGTGTCCGTCAGCAAGACCTCGACCCAGCACCAACTGCTCGACTTCGTGTCCCTGGTGCCGCTGGCGTACTGTCGGGTGGATGCCCGGCACTTCGACTACAGCCTGCTGGGTGACCAGATCCAGAGCAGCAGCACCGCCAATGTGCTGACGCTGGCGCGCTGGCTGCTGACATACGCGCCGCAGATGCAGAGCAACATTGACACCGAGCGACTCAAGCAGACCGGGGCGACGGGGATCCCGAACGTAGACCTGCACGGCCTCAGCGAGATCGCAGCGTGGCTGGCGAACCTGAAGGAACTGGGGGGAGCGTGAACTGCGTCCTCACCCCTTCCCCTCTCCCTCGCTTCACTTCGTTTCGCTCCGGAGAGGGAACCGGTCCGCATGCTTTGTGACTGCGAAGCCACCGAGCGTTCACGCGAGGTCTGAGCGGGCGGGGCGGATGGGTGGGAGCGAGGGGAGAGGCGAACGGCGTCCTCACCCCTTCCCCTCTCCCTCGCTCCACTGCGTTCCGCTCCGGAGAGGGAACCTGTCCGCTTGCTCTGTGGCTGCGAAGCCACACCGCGCCGCCCCAGGGCGTTCTCCCCTCCCCAGAGGCGCGATGCGTAGCATCGCCCGAGGGAGATGGGCTGGGGGTGAGGCCGCCGTTGCCGTTCACTTGCCACTTGCCACATGCCACTGACCCATCACAACTCACTCACAGGACCGCCATGGACACCCCCACCGCCGACTTCATCACACTCCTGCAGCGCTGGCCGCGCTTCGCCCGGCAGTACTTCTGGGATGACCCGGCGCGGCCGGAGCTGGGGTGTTTCGGCACCGGCTACAACTCCTGGGGCGTACAGACCAACCAGAAGTTCGTGGGGGCCATGTGCGTGCTGGCGATGGCGCCGGAGCTGGATGAGGCCGCCGCCGAGATCAGCCGGGACGAGATCGCCGACCTGGCCCTGCGGGGGTTGCGCTACTCGCTGGCCTCGCACGTGTCGGGCGATCACCACTGCAGCGACGGCACGCAGTGGGGGCACACGTGGATCTCGGGGCTGGGCGTGGAGCGGATGCTGCACGGCACCAGCGCGATGAAGGAGCGCCTGGCCGACGCCGACCTGGCTGGGCTGCGGCGGATGCTGTGCTCGGAGGCGGACTGGCTGCTGGACTACGAGATACAGGGGACGCTGTGGGCCAGGGACGGCGGGAACAAGCCGGAGTCCAACATCTGGAACGGGGCCATCTGCTGCCGGGCGGCGCTGCTGTACCCCGACGAGGCCCATGCGGCGGACTGGCTGGAGAAGGCCCACTGCTTCTTCATCAACGGGATCTCGCTGCCGGCGGACGCGCAGGACGAGACGATCGTGGCCGGCAAGCCGGTGCGCGAGCGCCACGTCGGGCCCAACCTCTTCCCCCGCTATGCCCTCGACCACCACGGCTATCTCAATGTCGGCTACATGGTCATCTGCCTGAGCAACATCGCCATGCTGCACTACGGGCTGCTCGCCGAGGGCCATACAGCGCCGGACAGCCTGACCTGGCACGCCGGCGAGCTGTGGGAACTGGTGCGGCAGCTCACCTTCGACAACGGGCGGCTGCTGCGCATGGGCGGGGACAGCCGCCAGCGCTACTGCTATTGCCAGGACTACCTGCTGCCCACGCTGTGGTACTGCGCTGAGGTTCTTGGCGACGAACGTGCAGCGCACCTGGAGGCGCAGGCCCTCGAGCTGATCCGGCGCGAGCAGGCGTTCAACGGCGACGGCAGCTTCCTGTCCAAGCGCCTGCACCGCATCCGGGAGGAGAACCCGTACTACTACACCCGCCTGGAGGCGGACAAGGCGGTCGTGCTCTCGATGAATGCCACGTGGAGGCGTCTGTCCGGCAGGGGTCTGTCCCCGGACGGGCCGGAGTCTCGGGAGGGGGCTGACCCCGTCAGCGCTCCTGCCGGGGTCAGCCCCCTGCGGCCCGCTGGCGCGGGCCTTCGGGGACAGACCCCTGACGCGGACACCCCTGTGGCATGGCATGAGCCCGAACACGGTGCGGTGTTTGTGCGGTCGGCGCGGCGGTTTGCGTCGTGGTCGTGGCGGGCGTCTGAGCCGCCGCAGGGGATGTGCCTCCCGCCCGACAACGGGCACTTCGCGGAATGGTGCGAGAACATGGGCGGCAGCGTGCGCGTGGCCGGGGGCCAGGGCAAGCGCACGGTGCTGCGCCATGAGGAGCGGCCGTTTGACGGCGGCTTCGTGACCACCGGCGTCATGTCTGACTGTACGAAGGCGTACTTCGCTGAGGGCTGGACCTATCCAGCGCAGGTGCCCCACCAACTGGCGGTCGCCGCGCTGCCCGACGACCGGACCATGGTCGTCCTGGAGCACTGCGCGGTGTCCATCCGTACGTACCTGTCGGAAGCCAAGGGCCTGAAGCTGAACGTGGCCAACGACCTGTTCACCGGGTTCGAGCGGCGCTACGCGAGCGAGGGCGGGAGCATCGTCAGACGGGGCGAGGACATGGGGGCGCTGAAGCTGGGGGGCACGTGGGCGAACGTGGACGGCCGCCTCGGCGTCGTCGGCGTCTACGGCAGCGACGAGGTGTGGCTGCACCAGGCCGGGCAGCGGCGCGCCTCGGGCTACGGGGAGAGCCTGTACTATGACGAGCTGTGCGCGCCGTGCCGGGTGGGGCTATGGGACGTGCCCGCCGGGACGGTCGTGCTGGACTGTGGGAATGTCGTGCTGTCGGGGGCGGATGCGCAAGAGACGGCGGACGTCGCGGCCGGGGTGCAGCGGCTGGCGGCGAGCCACGACGACTTGCGGGCCGTGCTCGTGCCGGGGGCCGACGGCAAGCGGTATGTCCTGGTCGCGAACTTCGGCGCCGAGGCGGCGGATGGCACCGTGGGGATCAGCGAGGCCGACGCCATCCTGGACGTTGTCACGCGCGAGGACGGCTGGACGAGCGGGCCGGAGCTGTTTGTGAGCCTGCAGGCTGGAGGGGCGACGCTGTTCTGTGTGACGTGATGTCCGGGGACGTGGGAGGGGCCGGCTATCAGCCGGCCCGCCTTTCGGAGCGGATGGCACTCACGACTCGTGGAACGCGGCTGGCGACAGTGACGGCGGGCCGGCTAGTAGCCGGCCCCTCCGAGCTTCTGCCGGATCAGCTCCTCGAACTCCGGGTTGATCTCATAGCCGACGGAGTTGCGGCCCTCCACGGCGGCGGCGAGGCTGGTGGTGCCGCTGCCCAGGAAGGGGTCGAGCACCGTCTCGCCCCAGAAGCTGTACATCCTGATGAGCCGACGCGGCAGCTCGACCGGGAACATCGCCACGTGGCTCTTCTGGCGGTCCGGCGCCACGTCGTCCCACACGCCCCGGAACCACTTCAGGCGCTCCTCCTTCGTCAGGCGGCTCTTCTCTCTGATCTCCGGCGCGGGCCGGCGCGACTTGCCCTGCTTGCGGAAGAGCAGGATGAACTCGTGCTCGTAGGTGACCTGCCCGTCGCGCGGGTAGTAGATCGAGCCCATGAGCTGTCCGCCACCGGAGGTCTTCGTGGTCGAGATCTTCTTCCAGATGATGCTGCCCATGAAGTCGAAGCCGAGGTCGCGGCCGGTCACGGTGAGGTCGGCGGGAAGGGGCTGGATGCGGTAGCGCCCGTGCTCGGCGGCGCGGAGGTACTGGTCGCCGATGTTGAGCGCGAAGCGACAGCCGGGACGGAGCACCCGCAGCACCTCGGCCATCACCGCGCGCAGGGAGGCCAGGTACTCGTCGTAGGTCTGCTGGAAGCCGATCTGCCCCCGGTGGCCGTAGTCCTTCAGGCACCAGTACGGTGGCGAAGTGATCGCCAGGTCAATGGTCTCGTCGGCGAGGTCGTCCATGTGGCGCGAGTCGCCGATGATGACATGATGGCTGGTGGGGGGGAGTGAGATCAGCATGAGTTGGTGGGAGGCGGGACGGCGTCGCGGTCGGTGACCGCTCCTACACCATTCCCTTCTGGGCAACGTTGCACGAGCGGTCACCGACCGCG
>JAJFUB010000135.1 GCA_021372615.1 bacterium
CCACCCCCCCCGCGACCGGCATCTCCCCAGTTGCTGTGGGAGCGGTCACCGACCGCGACCTCTGCCTACTGCAGCCGGTGCAGGCTCACATCATCCAGGTACACATTCCCGCCCTGGAAGCTGTCCACAATCGGAATGACCAGCAGGCTCTTGACCGCCTTGCCGCCCAACTCCGCCGGGATCTCCATTGCCGCCACCAGCAGCTTCCACTCCCCGGTCGTCGGGCTGATCTTGGTGCTCGCGTTCGGTAGGTTGGCGCCCTGCTCATCCCGCGGGGTGATGACGAGTTCCAGTGTGCCCTTCGGCACGTCCTGGCCCGCGGGCACATACGCCCACGCCAGCGCCACATACCGCCCCGGCCCGGGGAAGGGCAGGCCGTAGACCGGTCCACCCCGGTACATGTGGTCACACAGCACACTCGTCTTGCCGGTGTGCGCCTGGTCCTGGCTCAGCACCATCTTCCCCACCGGCGGGCCGGTCTCGCCGCCCTCGGGCTTGACCCACGGGCTCCACGGCTTGATCCCGTCCTCGAAGGAGGCGTTCTGCGTCAGCACCTCCGTCTTGCCATCGGCGACGGCGAGCATGAAGCTCGCCTGCTGCGCCACGAGCGGGCTGTCGGACTTCGCCAGGCTTTCCACCTTCTGCCGCACCGCCCCGCCTTTCATGACATAGTCCATGACTGCCCACAGCCCTGCCCCGCCCCAGGTGTCGCCCGCCAGTGCCGCGAAGCGGTCTATCCCCAGCGGGTTCACCAACACCGGGTCCTTCGGGTACACCTCCAGCGCCAGGTGGCGCCGCCTTTGCGCCATCGCCATGGCCGTGGCCGAGTCGTCGAGTGCTCTGAGCGCATCGGCCTCCGTCGCCAGCGTCGGGGGCACCGCCGCGTTCGCCAGGTACGCCAGCGCCGAGGCCTCGTAGTACTGGAAGGCCTTCTCCAGCAACTCCGCCCGCGCCCGCTGCTTGGGCGTCTCGCACTTGGCGAGGCACGAGTCCAGCAGCCGCCGGCTCTCGGTGATGTCCTCCCGTTTCACGTCCGCCAGGTAGCCCGGACTGCCGAAGTTCAGGTACTGCCCGCCCTTGGAGAACCACTTGGAGTTCAGGATGTCCTGGGTCCAGAAGCGCTCCCAGATGGCGTAGTAGGCCGCCAGGTCCGGCGCGGCCTTAGGCCCGACGCAGCGGACGAACCACTCCTTGAGCAGCGTGTCCACATCCTGGTTCGGGTTCCACCACAGCCTCAGGAAGACGTACGGCTTGGGGCCCTCGCCCCAGTTGGGGTAGATCTCGGCATAGTGCGCCTTCACGCCCTGCTGCTGCGCGTAGCGCTCATACACGCCATTGTGGTGGAACCACACCCGCGGCAGGCAATAGGGCGTGCCATAGATGTAGTCATACCACCCCAGCGTCGGGCTGGCGGCATGCCAGGCCTCCGTGGCCGCATGGCCGTCGCGCTCGACCTCCGGGTCAATCCACTTCATCCGGTCATAGGTCATGTAGGGGATCAGCCGCTCGTGCACCTTGACGTGCTGGGGCGGCGCCGCCACCTCGCTGTACGCCAGGCAGCCGAACCACTTGTCCGGGTACTGCTTCAGCACCCCGGCGATGACCTGGTTGCACCAGTCGTAGTAGATGTCCGAGTAGTCATACATCCCCAGGAAGTTCTTCTGCTCCGGCAGGCGCGCCAGGCACTTCGGGCACCGGCAGTGCCCGCTGCTGTCGTTGACCCCCAGCGAGAACGACGGCGCCTCGGGGTGGTCCTTGAAGAACTGGCAAATCGCCTCAATCGCCACCTGCACCGTCCCCGGCTCGCTGAAGCACGGCTGCCAGCCGTGATAGTACTTGTCGGGGGGCAGGGTGCGCGTCTGCCCGTCCTTCATGGGGAAGAACTCGGGATGGGTCTTGGCATACAGCTCGGGCTTGAAGATGTTCTCGCCCAGGCTGTGATGGAAGCTCACGCGCCCGTGCATGCGGTTGCAGCGCGCCCAGTCCGCCTGCGGCGCCCCGCGCAGGCCGCTGAACAGCCGCGAGAAGAACACCGGTTGGTCCTGCAGCCTGCCCTCGCGGATGCGGATGGTCCGGGCGGCAGGCACGTCGGCCCCACTCTCCCCCGGCAGCAGCCACCGCACGCCAAGATACCGCTCGAGCAGGTCATAGACGCCGAACTCGGTGCCCCAGTCCGTCGGCCCACAGATGCTGACCGCCCGCCCCTTGGCGGTGATGACAAAGCCGTCGTCATCCAGCCCCTGGGGCAGGGAGGCGGGCCACAGCTTCGTCCGCCCGATCAGCACCAGCGGCTGCTTCGCATCGGCCTGTAGGTCGCTCTCGGCCACGATCGGCAGCTCCGCCCCGGAGGCCTCCTTGATGATAGCCGCCAGCGTGCCGGCTACCGCCTTGAGCTGGTCCGACGCCTCCGCCGGCAGCACAATCCGCGCCAGGGGCTTCCCCTCGCGCACGAGAGTAATGTCCGCAGCGAACACACAGCCGGCGGCCAGCAGCATCACGGCCAGGAGTGCAGTCCGTCGCATGGCAGGCTCATCTCCTTCGGATGCCCCCATGGATGCAGCGTCACGGGGGGAGGTTTCGCTCCGGCGCAGGCCCGACCTGCGTAGCCATACCTACTCAGGATGATGTACCGCTACGCATTGCACCGTGACACGTTTGGTGCTATATTCGCGCGCGTCCCGCCGCACATGCTCCACCACACGGGAGGAAGATTCCCATGCATCGCCTCAGTCATGTGTTTGGCCTCACGCTGTTGTTGGGTGTGGTTAGTCTTGCGGGGGCGCAGGACGCCGACTTGCCGTGGCGTTCGCGGGACTGCAACGTCCATTGGAGCGGCTGCAACTGGATGTGGCTCAACACCCACATCCAGGCCTGGCTCACCGGTCCGGACGGCAACGACCCGGGCCCTGACGGCGCCAGTCACTTCAAAGTGCAGAACGACTCGAAGTACCCGTGCTACGTCTCCGGCACGGCCATCGGCATCGGCAGCGGGAGCGCCGCCGGCCTGGTCGAGGCGGGCCGCACCCGCCTGATCTCCCTGGCCATCCCCCACGACAAGGACCACCCGATTACGCTGATTACCGTCAGCTTCAAGTGGGTGGACGAGGCCGCCGCCGAGGAGGCCGCGCGCAGACGCGCCGAGGAGGAACGCAAACGCCAGGAAGAGGAGCAGAAGCGCCAGGAAGAGGAGAAGAAGAAGGCTGAGGAGCAGCGCCAGCGCCAGGCCGAGGAGGCCCGGCGGCAGGCCGCGGCCGCGGCCCAACAGCAGGCCCAACAGGCGGCGGCCCAACGCGCGCAGCAGACTGAGACAGTCCGCCAGATACTCCTGCAGTCCCAACAGCGCCTCCAGAACATCAACCAGGGCGCCGAGGCCATCGCCCAGCTCATCACCGGCTACAACCCCAACCGCCGGCTGACCGAAGCCGAGTGGAAGGACAGGATGCAGCGCGGCTACCAGGCGAACGACCTGCGCGCGGAGGGAGACTACCTCTACGAGATCGGCTGCCTCGACGCCGCGATGGCGCAGTACAACGCGGCCCTGGCCCTACGGGATGACCATGATGACTCCTACTTCGGCAGAGGGCGTGTCCTGTACGACCGCGGTGAATATGACGAAGCCATCGCGCAGTTCACAGCGGCGCTCAAGGCGTGCAGGTACCCCACCGGTCAGGTTGAGTACTACTGCTGGCGGGCCAGGAGCTACCTGCAGAAGGGGGACTTCGGCAAGTGCCTCACCGACTGCGGCAAGGTCATCAAGCTGGACGCCAAGAACGAGTACCACCGGCTGCCGGAAGCCTACAGCTTGCGTGGCACAGCCTATGCACTGCAGGGCAAGCCTGACCTGGCCCTCAAGGACCACGACCAGGCAGTCCAGATGCGACCCACGCAGGAGATCCGCCTCCGGCGCGCCCGGCACTACATTAGCGTCGCCCGCTACGCCGACGCGATTGCCGACTGCTCCGCACCCATCGCGGAGTGTCTTGACAGCAAGGACCTCGACGAGGTCCCCCACGAGGTGGCGGACGCCTACTACACGCGGGGTGTGGCGCGACTGCTGGCCGGTGACGCCACCGAGGCCAAGCGGGATGCGCAGCGCAGCCGGCAGTACGGTGTCGCCGATGACTGGTATGATCTGTACCAGAAAGTCGGCCTCCCGAGCGCGCCCGACCAGGCCCAGGCCGAGGCGCTCATCCGACTCGGCGGGCGCCTCTACGACAACGGTTTCCGGAACAACGACCGGGATAAGGCGCCGGCGCTGTTCGCCAAGGCGGCGGAGCTGTGCCCGACCAGCGCCCTGCCCCGTCTGTGCCATGCGCGCAGCATGATCACCCTCGACTGGGACCAGCACTACGCCGATTATGACGCCGCGGTGCGGGCCGATCCCGACTGCGCGCTGGCCCGGCTGCTGCGCGGGAGGGAGATCTGCGGTACCGAGCGCTGGTCAGAGGGGATCGCGGACCTCACGCGCGCCATGGAACTCGACCCGGAGCTGGCCTCGAGTGCGACCTACTGCACGAGGGCGAGTGCCTGGAGGTCTCGCGGCAACCTGGACGCGGCCGTTGACGACTACACGGCCGCCCTGCGGCTCGATGCCACGAGCATTGATGCGTACTTCGGCCGCGGCGAGGCGCTCCGGCAGAAGGGCAGCATGGAAGCGGCGCTCAGCGATCTGAACGAGGCGATCCGTCTGGCCCCCAAGCACGACTGGGCCCTGGCCTCACGCGGGGCCGTGTACCTGGCGAAGGGCGATACCGCCCACGCCCTGGCTGACCTGAACGAGGCCATCCGACTGCGCCCCAAGTACCCGTGGGCCCAGTATGTCCGCGCCGCCGTGTACCTGCGCCAGGGCGACCAAACGGCTGCCCGCGCGGACGCCATGGCCGCCAAGCAGCAGCGCTACACCAGCGACTGGCTGCAGGTGTATCAGACCCTCGGCCTGTAGCCCCCACCTTCCTCCCCCGGACACGCGAGAGCGGCCGTCATCCCTGACGGCCGCTCTGTCGTCTCCGCCTCACTGCAGCCCCTGGTACCCTAACGACGCCATGACCCAGTAGGCCAGCATCGCCAGGCCCGCCGAGGCCGGGATCGTCAGCACCCACGCCGTGACGATGTTCCCCGCCACCTTCCACCGCACCGAACTCAGCCGCCGCGACGAGCCCACCCCCATGATCGAGGAGGAGATCACGTGCGTCGTGCTGATGGGCGCGCCCACGTGTGTCGCCGTCTGGATCACCAGCGCCGCGGCTGTCTCGGCGGCGAAGCCGTGGATGAACTTGAGTTCCATCACGTTGCGGCCAATGGTCTTGATGATCCGCCAGCCGCCGAAGGCCGTCCCCAGCGCCATGGCGCCGGCACAGGCGATCTTGACCCATGTCGGGATGTGGAAGCTGGAGATGAAGCCGCCCGACAGCAGCGCCATGCTGATGATGCCCATGGACTTCTGCGCATCGTTGCCCCCGTGGCTGAAGGCCATGAAAGCGGCGGACCCCACCTGCAGGTACCGGAACCAGTGGTTCAGCTTGTAGGGCGTCGCGCGGCGGAACAGCCACAGCAACAGCACCATGATGAAGAAGCCGCCGATGTACCCGGCAATCGGCGACAGGACCAACGCGATCACGATCTTCTCCAGGCCCGCCGGCTTGAACACCCCGTAGTGCAGGCTCCACGTGAGGGTGCCGTCGGCCTGCAGCCAGCGGAACTGCGACAGCCCGGCCGCCCCGATGACCCCGCCGATCAGCGCGTGGGAGGAGCTGCTGGGCAGGCCGTAGTACCAGGTGATCAGGTTCCAGGCGATGGCCCCGATCAGGGCCGCGAGCACCACCCCGTGCGTGATGGCCGCCGGGTCCACGATCCCCCTCCCGATCGTCCCGGCCACCGCCTCGGACACGAAGGCCCCCGCGAAGTTCAGCACCGCCGCCATCAGGATGGCCGCCGGAATGGTCAGCGCCTTCGTCAGGACTGAGGTCGCGATCGCGTTGGCGGTGTCGTGGAAGCCGTTGATGAAGTCGAAAGCCAGTGCCGCCACGACAATGGCGATCAACAGCGGATCAAGCATTCTTGACCACCACGGCCTCGACGAGGTTCGCCGCATCCTCGCAGGTGTCCAGCGCCTCCTCCATCATCTCGTAGATATCCTTCCACTTGATGATGTCGCGCGCGTCGGGCGTCTCGCGGAACAGCGCGCCGAGCGCCTCCTTCAGCAGCGCGTCGCCCCGGTTCTCCAGCTCGTTGATCGTGGCGCAGTAATGGCTGCTGCCCGGCTGCAGGGCGTGCAGGGCGTGCATGTTGTCGCGCAGCACCGTCGTCGCCTGCAGCAGCAGGTCGGCAATCTTCTGGCAGTACGCCGTCGGCTCCTTGATGTCGTAGGTGCGGAAGCGGTCAATCACGCCCTTGACGTGGTCCGCGACATCATCCAGCCGCTCGGCCAACCGGTAGATGTCCTCACGGTCCAGCATCATCGGCGTAACAAAGGTGGTATTCAACCGCTCCACAATGCCGTGCACGACCTCATCGCTGGCGTGCTCGACCTCGTCAATCTTGCCGATGGCGTACGGCATCCGCTGGAAGTTGTCCACCACTTCCTTCAGGGTTGCGGCCGCCTCCAGCGCATGGTCGCTCAGCTCCTGGAACAGCGCGAAGAAGTCCTCTTCCTTGGGCATGAAGGCGCCGAGCACCCGCTGGAAGCCGGCCAGGGGGCGGCGCTTGGACGGGGGTTGGGGCATCGAGGGAACAGCTCCTTAACAGTAGGCTAGTCTGGCCCTAACAATGGATTATTCTACCTCAGAACCGGGGAGAGCGAAAAGGCCCTTCTCGGCCCGGCCGTTGGAGCGCGGCTCTCCAGAGCCGCAGCCGTTGGCCGTAGGAGCGCCGGCTTCCAGCCGGCAGCCGTTGCCGTGCCCCGGAGAAGGGCCTCGCCCGCACCGGCGCGAATAGACCCCTCGGTGAGGCCCTTGGCGCGCAAAGAATGGCGAGACAAGAACAAGCTCAACGACCTGAGCACCCGTGACTGGCTCCTGTTCCAAAAGAGCTGGTTCGTCCACAACCCCCCGCCGCGGCAGAAGGGCGTCCTGCGCCACCCGGCCAAGTTCCCCGAGACGATGATCGAGGAGTTCATCCGCTTCTTCACCAAGGCCGGGCAGGTCGTCCTGGACCCCATGGCCGGCACCGGCAGCACGATCATCGCCGCCGCCCGCACCGGCCGCATCGGCATCGGGGTGGAGTTGCAGGACCAATACGCACAGATCGCCCGCGAATGGCTGGCGGAGGAGCTCTGTAGGGCGGGGGCTTGTACCCCGCCTGCCGATAGCGGTGTCGAGGCATCGGGCGGGGTACAAGCCCCCGCCCTACAGTCCCGCATCATCACCGGCGACGCCCTCCGCCTCGGCCGCCTCAAGCTCCCGCCGGTTGACTACTGCATCACCTCCCCCCCATACTGGGACATGCTCCGTCGCCAGGGCTTCGAGACCCAGCAGAAGCGCGCCGCAGCGGACGATCTGGACATGTACTACTCCGACGACGAGGCCGACCTGGGTAACATCGCCGACTACGACCACTTCCTGCGCCTGCTGCTGCGGGTCTACCGCCAGGTGGCGAAGGTGCTGCGGCCCGGGGCCTACCTGACCGTCATCGTCAAGAACGTGAAGAAGGGCGGCACGATCTACCCGCTGGCCTGGGACCTGGGCCGGGGCCTCGGCCGCTTCCTGACGCTCAAGGACGAGAAGATCTGGTGCCAGGACAACCAGCGCCTCGCGCCCTACGGCATGGGCAACGCCTGGGTGTCCAACACGATGCACCACTACTGCCTGAACTTCCGGAAGGACCAGCCATGACAGTGCACGTGCCGGCCGTCGCAGCGCCCGTCGCGGCGGAAGTGGATGTGCTGGTGTGTGGAGGCGGCCTGGGGGGCGTGGCCGCCGCGACCGCCGCCGCGCGCGCGGGGGCCCGCACGCTGCTGGTGGAGCGCAACAGCACTCTCGGCGGCGTCGCCACCGCCGGCATGTGCTGCTCGATCTTCAACTGCTACCTCACTGCCAGTGGTGCCTCGGGCGTGACCGGCCTCGCCGTCGAGGTCGCCGACCGCCTGGCTGCCGCCGAGGGCTATGGCGCGAAGTGGCGCCGCCACAAGGGCCACATCATCTACGACCTGGAAGCTGCCAAGCTGGAGTTGCTGGAGCTGGTCGAGCAGGCCGGAGCGGCGGTGCGCCTGGGCGGGGTCGTGACCGGCGCCCTCACCGACGGCGACAACCTCCGGGGCGTAATCGTCCATACCAAGCACGGCCCGCAGGCGCTGCGGGCCCGCGTGGTCGTGGATGCCACCGGCGATGCCGATGTGGCGGCCCTGGCGGGCACGCCGCTGCATCGCCAGGAGCGCGGCCTGCACACCCTCTGCTTCCGCCTGGGCCGGGTGGACGTGGACGCCTTCGTCCGCTACTTCGCCGAGAACCCCGCCGAATACGCCGAGCACATGGATGTGGACTGGACGCTGCCCGAGGCCCTCGCCCAGTACGAGGACTGCGGCACCTTCCTGTTCCCCCACGGCGGCGGGATGCAGATGACCGCCTTTCAGCAGGCCCGGCGCGACGGCCTGCTCCCGGAGACGGTCGGCCTGCAGGACCAGGTGGACGCCGCCCAGATGCACGCCCTACGTCGCACCGGCATCGTCCACGTCATCTCCGGCTTCACCCATTTCGACGGGCTGGACCCTGACCTCATCACCCGCAGCCTCAACGATGGCCGCCGTATGGTCTTCATCCTGGCCGAGGTCTATCGCCGCTACATCCCGGGCTTCGCCGACTGTTTCGTAGCCAGCACTGCCGACAACCTCGGCGTCCGCGCCTCGCGCTACCTCGACGGGGACTTCGTCTTCACCCGGGAGATGCGGCAGGCCGGGGTGCGCTGGCCCGACGCCGTCGGTCGCCTGGTCGGCTGGGATGACGCGGTGCGCCACCACGGCAAGAACGCCTGGGGCGTGCAGACCATGCAGGACGACAGCTTCGATGTGCCTTACCGCTGCCTGCTGCCGCGCCGCACCGAAGGCCTGCTCATGGGCGCCGGGCGCAGCGTCAGCGCCGCCGAGCCGTTCCTGCTGCGCACCATGGTGCAGACGATGGTGGTCGGCCAGGGCGCCGGCGTAGCGGCTGCCGTCGCGGCCCGCGCCGGAGTCACCCCGCGCGCGGTCCCGCTCGCGGACGTCCAGGCTGAGCTGCGACGCCAGGGGGTAGCGCTGTGATGGCCCCACGCCTCCGGGTCGCCTATCTCGACCACGCGGTGGATGTCGGCGGGGGCGCCGAAGAGGCCCTCGTGGACCTGCTGCGCTTCCTGGATCGCGACTTCGTCGAGCCCCGGCTGATCGTCGCCGAGCGCACCGACTGGCTACGCGACGTGGACCTCGCCGAGGACGAGATCGTGCGCTTCTTCCCCGAAAGCGGCGAGGTACTGGAGCGCTCGCGTGACACGCTGGGCGACTCGCGTTCGAACCTGCGCAGCCTGCGCCGCAGCCTCGGCCCCGTGCGCGGCCTGGCCCACCTCCTGCGCCGGCACCACGTGGACATCGTGCACACCAACTCGCTCAAGACGCACGTGCTCGGCGGCCTGGCGGCGCGGATGGCGCGCAAGCCCCTCGTCTGGGATGTGCGTGACATCCTCGATCCAGGCCCCGCCCGCCGCCTGCTGCTGCAGGTAGCGCGCGTGACGCGTCCTCACATCATCGCCATGTCGGCGGCCGTCGGCCGCTTCCTGGAGCCCGCGCACTGCCCGACCAGCGTCGTCCATGGCGGCCGTAGCCCCGAGCATTTCCGCCAGGTCCCCGCCTCGGACGCCCTGCGCGCCGAGCTGGGTCTCACGCCCGACAACGAGGTCGTGACCGTCATCGCCCGCCTCACCCCCTGGAAGGGCCACATGGTGCTCCTGGACGCCTTCCGGGCGGTGCATGTCGAGCGCCCGCAGGCGCGGCTGCTCGTCGTCGGCGCCCCGACCTTCTGGGAAGAGACCTACCTGACCGAACTCCAGGAGCGGGCCGCGCAGCTCGGCTGTGCCGAGGCCATTCGCTGGACCGGCTTCCGCGATGACATCCCCGCCATCCTGTCGCTGACGGATGTCATGGTGCTCCCCTCGTTCAACGAGCCCTTTG
Organism: bacterium; assembly: GCA_021372615.1. Lineage (NCBI taxonomy): Bacteria > bacterium. Next base: position 10,130 of record JAJFUB010000135.1, read on the forward strand.
GCATCGTGATCGTCGAGGCCATGATCGCCGGCAAGCCGGTGATCGTGTGTGACTCGGGCGGCCCGCCGGAGATCGTGGAGGACGGCGCCACGGGCCTGATCGTCCCCACGCGCAAGGTCGGGCCGCTCGCCGATGCCCTGGTGACGCTCCTGTCGGATCCGGTCCGCGCCCACGAGATGGGCCGCCGCGGCCGCAAGCGTGCCGTCGAGCACTTCGACATCCGCCGCTCCGTGCGTGACATCGAGCACATCTACCGCCAGATCATGGCCCGCTAGTGCCGGCTCGCGGAAGCTCGCGTCACAATAGGCGGTGGGCGTCGCGGCGAGGTCGCTGCGCGGCGTCACCGCGACACCCACGACCTGTCTGCGTCAGCACGCAACCCGATGCAAGTCAGCACTAGTGTGCTGTCCAGGTGATGGTTAGAGGCTGTCCAGTAGGGCAGGCGGCTCGCCTGCCCGCGCGGGCGGGCCGCCCGCGCTACTGGGACCACAGAGCCAATCGCGGGACACAACACCAGTCCGCACCGGGCGCAGCGGTACGCCCGACACTCCTGTCGGGCGCAAAGGACTACGGACCCCACCCATGTCCAACACACCCCTCCTCAAGATCTGCGGTCTCACCACCATCGCCGACCTCGGCCACGCCCGCCGCTGCGGCGCGGACTTCCTGGGCCTGGTCGTGGAGCGTCCGGGCGTGGCGCGCTCGGTGAAGCTGTGGCAGGCCGAGCGCCTGGCGCGCGTGGCGCCCCGGCAGACCGTGGCCGTGGTCGTCAGTGACCACCTGGACTTCCTGCGTCAGGTGGCCGAGCGCCTGCACCCGCGCGCCCTGCAGATCCACAGCGCCCACGCCGCCTCCCTGGCGTCCGAGTTGCGCGGCCTCTGCCCGATATGGACTGCGGTCGGCTTGCCGCCGCGGGGCGAAGCGGCGCAGGCAGCGGAGGCCCTGGAGGCCATCGCGGCGGCCGCCACGGCCGGGGCGGAGATGATCGTCCTCGACACCTCCGTCAGGGGGCAGACCGGCGGCACCGGCCGGACCTCGGACTGGGAGGTCGCGGCCGAGGTCGTCCGGCGCTCGCCGCTGCCGGTCCTGCTGGCCGGTGGGATCGGCCCGGACAACGCCGCCGAGGCCCTGGCGCGGGTGCGGCCGGCGGGGCTCGACGCCAGCAGTCGCTTGGAGATCGCCCCCGGCCGCAAGGACCCTGTCGCGGTCCGCGACCTCGTCCGCGCGGTCAAAGCATAGCCGCATGTCGGGAGCTTTGTAGGCAGCAGGAAGTCAGCGTGTTGTCGGCGAAGGAGGACGCAGTAGCGAACCACCAAAGGAGGTCAGCATGTTCCGACGCGGCTTCACACTGATTGAGCTACTCGTGGTCATCGCCATTATCGCCATCCTGGCAGCCATCCTCTTCCCGGTCTTTGCCAAGGCGCGCGAGAAGGCCCGCCAGGCCAGTTGTCTGGCCAATGTCAAGCAGATGGCGCTGGGCATCATGCAGTACACGCAGGACTATGACGAGAAGGTCGTGCCGGCGCTGATCTACGCCTGGGGCGCCGGCGCCGGGCCGGTCACCAACAACTCCGCCTTCTACGACGCCCGCAACGGCTTCGACCTCATCTACCCGTACGTCAAGAACGTGCAGATGGTCTACTGCCCCTCCGGCTACACGAGCGGCTCGACCTATGCCGGCAACTACGGCTTCAACCAGGCCATCTGCGTGGATGCCCGCAACCCGGTCACCACACCCCCCATCAGTCTCGGCGCCATCACCAAGCCCGCCGAGTGCTTCATGGCTCTCGACGCCGGTCCGTACATGTGCGGCTACACCAACATCACCGCCCCAAACGGCAACTTCTGGTACATCCCCGGCACTGCCGCCGGCCGCAGCCCCACCGCCGGCTCGTATGCCCTGACGGGCTTCTACGCGACGGACTACGCCTCCGGCCGCCACAACCAGGGCGTCAATGTCGCCCTCGCCGACGGCCACGCCAAGTGGTTCTCCGGCGCCTCGCTGATGAACCACCCCGAGTACTGGGCGCCCTAGAACGGACTGGGCGGAGTTGGCGCTGGCCAAGGCGGTGGGTGGCGCGTCGTGTGCGCCGGGCCCCGCCGCCGATAGTCAGTAGCGCGGGCGACCTCGCCCGCGCACACCGGGCCCCGCCGCCGGCGCAGCACAGCAACAGAGCGGGGCGCACCGATCCGGTGCGCCCCTGCCGTTTCCGCGTCCAGAGCCGCTCAGCCGTTGGCTTTGCCTGTCAGGGAGGTGATGCGAATGCGGACGACCGTGGTGCCCTCGATGCCGCCGTCCTTGTACGTCTGTGGCTCGGGCGTGAAGTGGCTCATCAGCACATCGAGGCCGTGCTTCTTCCCCTCGTGGTCCTCGACCATCTCCGCGACCCCCTCGCCGGTGACACTGGCGTAGGCGAAGCCCCAGCCGCAGGCCACCTCGCCGGGCTTGACCTCATACTCCGCCTCAATGGCGAAGGCCACCTGCGGGTGGGCCCGCAGCAGGTCAATCTTGCGCCCCTCGGCGGCGCAATGGAGGTACAGGCACTCCCCGTCATAGCCGTAGCTCATGGGGATGACGTAAGGGGCGCCCTCATCGTGCATCGCCAGGTACAGGACCTGGTGGCGGCGCAGCAGGGCGTCCATCGCGGCGCGGTCGGCGATCTCGCGGTCGTGACGGCGCATGGGCATGCCTGGCTCTTCAGTCGCTGATGAGGCTCGTCGGCGGCAGTCCCTCAGACATGCGGCGCGCGGCCAGCGCCGCGCCGATCATCCCCGCCTCGTTCCGCATCTGCGCCACCTCCACCCGCGCCCGCGTCTCGATGAAGGACAGCCACTTCTCCGGCTTGTTGCTGATCCCCCCGCCGATGACGAACAGGTCCGGCCAGAAGAGTGCGTCGAGCGCCCGGATGTACTCGCCGGCCCGCTGCGCCCACTTCTCCCAGCTCAAGTCGTCGCGCTTGCGGGCCGCGTCGGAGGCGACGCTCTCCCCCTCGCGCCCGTTGACGTCCATGTGCCCCAGCTCCAGGTTCGGCACCAGCCGCCGCTCCACAAACAGCGCCGTGCCGATGCCGGTGCCGAAGGTCAGCATCATCACCACCCCGCGCTCCGGCCGGCCGGCCCCGAACTGCATCTCGGCCAGTCCGGCGGCGTCGGCATCGTTGAGCACGACCGTGGCGCAGCCCGTCGTGTCGCCGATCAGCCCGGCCGCGTCGGTGCCGATCCACTCCTTGTCCACGTTCGCCGCCGTGTGCGCCACGCCGTCCTTGATGACCGCCGGGAAGGTGCAGCCGACCGGCCCGGTCCAGACGAAGTGCGACACGATCTTGGCGATGACATCGGCAACAGCCCTGGGCTTGGAGGGGTCTGGCGTAGTGATGCGATGCCGCTCGGACATCAGCTCACCCTTGTCCGTGTCCACCGGAGCGCCCTTGATGCCCGTGCCGCCGATGTCTATGCCCAGTACCTGCATGTCACTCTCCCGTCGGTTGCTGTCCCCGTACTGTATTCGCCCTCCGGGCGTTGCGGACCTCTCCGCGCGCGTCACACCCGCCCCCCCGGGCCTCGGCCCGTGGAGGTCAGACAAGCAGCAGCACCTTGCTCTCGTACGGTGCGAACTGCAGGTCGAGGGTCGTGTCGCCGCCCTGCAGCAGATCCCGGGCCTCGCTGCCGGCGAGGCCCTCCACCTCGATGCGCCCCGCGCGGGGGGCATCCGCGAGGTTCAGAGCGATGAGCAGGTGCTGCCCGTCCGGCGTGGACAGCACACTGGCGCGGATGTCATCCGGCGTCCGCACCCGCGCCTGCACGCCGGCCTGCGCCGCCAGGTCGAGCACGAGCCCGGCCACGCCGCCCCCGGCAATCTCACGCCCCTCGCGCGTGAAGTCGTCCCCGACGCCCTGCTTGGTCGAGCACGCGAGCCCCAGGTTCACGCCCGACATGATCGCCTGCCCGCGCCCGTACCCGTGCCGGAGCACCGCCGCCTGGCCGTCGTCGTACCTGGCCACGACTTCAGCCCCCGAGGGCTGCCAGAAGGCCTGGAACAGGCTGCCCTCGACGGCGATCTCGCGCTCCCCCTGGGTTAGCATGATCCGCCGGCCACGCCCCTGCACGAGGTCGCGCTCACGCACGCCGAAGACCTCGGCGAAGCCCCCGCCGGGGACTTCACGCGGCAGCGACAGGTCGTGGTTGAAGCCGCACAGGTACGGGTCGGACAGCAGCGTGCCGCCCTGGCGGACGTACTCCCGGAGTGGCTCCCGCGCGGCCTCGCACAGCGCCGCGGGGTTGGGCAGGACGATCAGCTTGTACCGTGCCAGCGCCGCTGCGGCGAGCCGCTCCTCATGCAGCACATCCACCGGGATGTTGGCGTCCCAGAAGATGCGATAGGCGCCGCTGAGGGCGTCCACGCTGAGCTGGCAGTTGCGGTGCTGCGTCCAGTCGGCCATGAAGGTGCGGTAGCTGAACAGCAGGGCGACTTCGGCCGGCTCCACCCGCGCGGAGCGGAAGAGCGCCGCATGGTCATTGAGCGTCTTGCCAACTTGCGCCACAGCGCGCAGCAGCTCCGTCTCCTCCCCGGCGTAGTCCGTCAGCCCGAAGGCCCCGATCTCCGACCCGTGTGCTTCCTTGCGATACTGCCAGAACAGCAGCCCCTGCGCCCCGTGGCGCAGTGACTCCCAACAGAACATCGCCTCGACCTCCGGCCGGATGCGGCCGTTGCGGCCAAAGCCCTGGCCGTAGTCACCCGCCCCCAGCTCCGACTGCCAGAACTCCTTGCCCCCGGCGGCGCAGCGGGTGGCGTCCGTGCCCAGGCCCACCATCAGCGTCTGCGGCACGGACGACGGGAAGGCGCTGTAGCCCCACATGTCCACCGAGTCGGCGTTCTTCCAGTCGTCGAAGGCCATCGCCCCGAGCTGCCCGCACGTCACGCACCCGCCGCCCCAGGCGTGGGCGATGACCGGCTTGCGCGTGTGCTTGCGGATGAGATCGCTGCGGCGCTGCACCAGCGCGGCAATGCTCTCGGCGGCGAAGGTGCGGAAGTCCACCCAGTCGCTGAAGCCGAAGAGCCACGTCGGCGGCCGCACCTCGGCCCAGTCCGAAAAGCGCCGTCCCCATGCCTCGCCGACGCCTGCAAGCGTCCCGTACTTCCCGCGCAGCCACTGGCGGAACGCCTCCCGGCTGGCCTCGCAGTAGCAGAAGCAGCCGATGGGGTTCTCCGTCATGTCCACCCACACATGCGGCTCGTTGATCGGCTCGAAGAAGGCGACGGCGGGGTGATCGCCGCAGTGGCTGACGACGCCCTCGATGAAGCGCGCCTCCAGCTCCTGCGTCAGGGCGTGGTCCGGACACAGCCCCGGCCACCCGCCCGAGGGCGTGTTGGCGCGCTGAGCGGACTCGAACGGCCGCCCCTTGATGTCCACATACCACAGGTCGCGGTGCTGGCGGATCGCCCATTCGGGGCAGCCGTGCAGGTGCATCAGCAGCCCCACTCGCAGTTCGTTCGCCGCCGCGAGGTCCAGGAACGTGTCGAGATAGTCGAAGTCAATCTCGCCGGGCCGGGGTTCGAGTACGCCCCACACGAGCCAGGCGCGGATCGTGTTGAAGCCGGCGGCGCGCATGTTCGCCAGGTCGCGCGCCCAGTCCGCACGCGGCGGCGTCAGCCCCCGCAGGTATTGCGAGCCGAAGGGGAAGTGGTCGGATGCAGCCATGTTCGCATTCGCCTCAGCTAGAGATCATCCCAGCAGCCGGGCCGCATACGCGCGGACATACGCGCGCGGATCGTCCGCGTATGGGGCCGCCAGCTCCGGCGCCGGGGCGCCGAGCTGCCGGAGTGCGTCGGCGGTCGCCAGGTGCAGCGCCCACGTGATGTCGTGCCCGCGCGCCTCGTCATGCCTCATCGAGTTCTGGATGCGGCCGGTCGTCGGCAGGTCATCCCGCGCGATGAACGCCCGCAGTGGCGCCACCCCCGCCGGATCGCCGATGCGCCCCAGTGCCCGCACCGCCGCGATCAGCACATCGGCCGGAGCGTCCTCGGCCAGCACTGCCGCCGTCGGCGCCACCGCGCCGCGCTCCTGCAGCCGCCCCAGCAGCGCCATCGCCACGACCCAGCGCGGGGCCATGCGGATCAGGTAGTAGTCCGGCTCATCGAGACGGCTGCGGGGCAGGCGCTCGTCGCGGGCGGCGAAGACCGCCAGCAGCTCCTCGGCCGCCTCCGGCAGGCCGGTCATCGCCCCGGCCACGGCACACCACCAGCGCGTGTTCTCATTGTCCGAGGCCAGACCCGCCCGCAGCGCCGGGGCGGCCGCCGTCCCGTGCTGATACAGGTGCCACACGGCGACCCGTGGCAGCTCGTCCACGAGTTCGGCTACGAGGGCCTCGGGAGCGGGCAGGGCCTCCTCGGCCGGCCAGTCGTCCAGCATCGCTCCCGTCTCACGCAGCTTGCCCTGCAGTTCGGCCACCTCGAACCCGCGCACATCGCCCCCGTCCGCCGCGGCCAGTGCTGCCGCTGTGCCCGCGGCTTCGCCGATGCGGTACATGTCGCGGATCATGCGGAAGAGCATATGGGCCTCGCGGCTGACCGAGACGGCGCGGCACGCGACCAGCACGTTGGCCACCCCCTGCGGCGTCAGGCAGCGGTACGGCAGCTCGTGTGGCATCGAGCGCTGCCAGAACCCCAGCCCCCACACCCATAGCAGCGCCTCGTCGTTCTCGTTCTCATAGTCGTAGGCGTGGTTGTCCTGATGTCCGCGCGTGAAGGCGATCACGTCAGGGAAGTGGCGGTTCGCCACCTGGTCGGCGAGCGTGAGCGTGTAGTCGCCCACAATGTGCCGGCTCTGGCGCAAGCCCAGGAGATACGAGATGTTGAAGGGGCGGTCCTCGGCGGCGAACGTGTCGCGCCAGTAGAGCTGCAGGGCGTGCCGCCGCCCGCGCGTGAGGTCCGCCACATCGCGCGGGTCCACGTAGCCGGCGTCGAAGTTGTGCATGGTCAGCTTGTCGCCCGCAAAGCGCGCCGCACTCTGGCTGTACTGGTGGCTCACGCCGTCGCTCGCGCGGCCGTAGGCCATCGGCGCCCCGGCATGGGCCGCCACGTCGGCGTCGCCGGTGCCATCCACGACGACCGCCGGGGCTACCAGGTGCAGGCGTCCCGGCGCCGCCAGCAGGACGTTCGCGACGCGGTCGCCCGCGCGCGTGGCGGCGACTGCAGTCCAGCCGTAGCGCACGGCCACTCCGGCCTCGCCCAGGAGGCGGTCCAGCGCCAGCTTCCGCGCCTCGGGATGGAAGCCGTGCATGCGGTCGCGCCCGCCCATGTCATCGGCGATCAGGTCCGCCGCCGCGTGCAGCTCGTCCTGCAGGCCGCCCTCGACGCCCCAGTAGTAGGCGTGGATGCCGCCGCAGGTCGGGATCCCGCCCAGCGCCCAACCGGCCTCGAACAGCAGCGTCTGCGCCCCATTCCGCGCCGCGGCCCACCCGGCAATGGCCCCGCCCGTCCCGCCGCCGAAGACAGTGACATCGCTGGCCTCGGCCTGGAGGCTGATGTCTTCGGCGAGGCTCAGATCATCCGGCGCCGCACCGCCTGCTGCCGCCGCCAACGCCCCGGCCCGCGCCCCGTCGGCCGACAGCGCCGCCAGGTCGCCCCAGCCCGCGTTGCTGACCCACGCCCCCGCCCCAAGCAGGTTCGGCAGCGGCGCCTCGGCCGACGCCAGGTGCGCCCCGCTGAGCGGCACCATCACATGCCCCGAATGCGACACGAGCGCACCGGCCAGCCCCGGCACGGCTTCGCGGCACGCCTTCGCCACGGCCTGCTCGGCCAGCCGCGACGCCCGATGCAGCGCCGCCGGCACCACCTCGCCATCATATGGCGCGCTCCCCGTCAGCGTCACACACACCTCGCCCGGCCACGTCGGGTACGCCGCGAGCGCGAAGCCCTCAACCTCGCCCGGCAGCCCGGACAGGTCCTCGCCGGCGAACTGGAAGGTGAGCGTGCGCGTGGCCGTGACCGTCTCGGGCACGACGAACTCCGCCCCCGCGTTCCGGAAGAGCACGCCGCCCTCGGTCGCGTCCACGATGGCGCCCGCGGCGATCGTGTACAGGCCGTCCTTGCCGGCCATGAGCACACCCGCTGCCCGCCCCTCGCGCTCGATGGCGCGAATGGGGATCGCGTACAGCAGCACGGTCACACCGGCCTCGGTCAGCATCTGGTCCGCGACCATCTGCGCCAGGGCCGGGTCCAGCCAGCCCCCGTGCGCCCCACCGGCCGCGGCAACTCGGTCGGCCAGGGCGGACAGGTGCGCGTCAGCCGGCTCGCCGACGCGGCCCTGCAGGGCGATGGTCAGTTCGCTCGCCAACGCCGGCCCGGCGGCGGCGACCATGGTCTGCCGGCCGTGCACGGTCGCTTCCAGGGCGGCCGAGAACGCCACGAGGCCATCGCCGATGACGATGACCTCACTGTTGAAGCGTTGACGGGCATGGAGGGGATACATGGACACGATGGCAGTACTCCTGTAGCAGTAGTGATCCGGTTGTGTGAGTGAGCCGATTATGTGAATGAGCCGAGTCACGGGGTGTCCGCCGTAGCGCACAGCGCGAAGGCGGACGGGGCCCCGTGAACCAGCCGCTACCCGCCGGGCAGGTAGTCCTCCCGCACTGGCGCAAAGACCTCCACCGCCACCGCGTCAGCCGTCGCCTGCGCCTCGTGCTCCACCTCGCCGGGAATGCACCAGCTATCGCCCGGCGCCACGTCGTACTCGTGCTCGCCGATGGTCAGGCGCATGTGGCCGCTGACGAGATAGCCGGTCTGCTCGTGGGGGTGTGCGTGCCGGGGCAGGACACTGCCCGTCTTCAGGCGGAACTCCGCCATGAGCGTCCTGTCACCATGCGCCAGCGTCTTGCGCGTGATGCCGGGCACCGCCGGAAGATGGTCGTCGTCACTGTGTCGGCTGAACATGGCCATTGGCTCTCACCACCCCGTCCTTTCCTTCCCTCTGAGCCGAAGTCCTCTCCCCTGTGCAGGGCGAACCGCGTCGTCCGGCGAAGTCATGCCTGAACGCGATCTACCGAGGTCCGCACAGGCGGCGGGTGCCGCGTCGTGTGCGGCGGGCCCCGCCGCCCGGGGGACGCCAGCCGTGGGGCCCACCGCACACGACGCGGCACCCACGGCCTGAGTGCGTCCCGGCACCCAGCCCGCAACTGAGGTCAGCCCATGTATGAGCTTCGCCCCCCGAGTATCGTGGTCTTGCAGGACGTGCTCGACGATCCCGCCATGGCGGCGTCGTACGAGCGGATGCGTGCCGCCCTGCCGCCCGAGACGCCCGTGCAGGTCGTGACCGACGACCAGATCGCCGACCTGGTCATGGAGCAGGACTGGCCCAGCCTGTGCCATCGCATGGGCATGCCCCCTCCCGCCGGCGACCCCGTCCTGTTCGTGGGCCGCATGCGCTGGGACGGCCAGTGGCCCCGCTGGCAGGAGACCATCCAGCAACGCCATCCCAACGCCCCCTTGGCGATGCTGCAGAAGCTCTTCGGCTATGACGCCTTCAGCTATGCCGGCGGCTGCAAGGACCCCTCCGGCCCCGAGCAGCCCTTCGGCGTGTGCCGGCCCGCCTGGCGGCTGCACCTGACGTGGGGCTGCCCGCACAAGTGCTTCTACTGCGGCTTCACCGGCGCCATGACCGCCATGGTCAACCTCGACGAGTACCGCGAGAGGCTCGCGCGGCTCGTCGAGAAGAACCCCTGGGAGTTGTGCTGGCTCTATGACGACGATGGCGAGGCCCTCGCGCTGGAGCCCGAACTGGGCGGCATGAAGATGCTGGCCGAGTACTTCGGCACGACCGAGGACCGCTACCTCACTGTCCACACCAAGAGCGCCAACGTGGACTTCCTGGAGCACCTGGACCATCGCGGCCACACGATTCTCACCTGGAGCCTCACCGGCCGCACTCAGAGCGCCCTCATGGAGGCCCGCAGCGGCACCATGGAGGAGCGCATCGCGGCCGCCGCCAGGGCCATCTCCTGGGGCTACACGGCGCGCTTCAAGTTCAAGCCCATTGTCCCGGTCGTGGGCTGGCGCGAGGAGCTGGCGGAGATGATCCGCCTCGTTTTCGAGCAGACCCGCCCCGACAACATCACGCTCTTCACGCTGGCGTGGATGAGCCACGCCGACCTGGTCAAGCTGGCCGACACGAGCATGATTGACCCCTGGGCCCTGGACGCCGCCGCGGCCGCCGCTGACGAGATGAAGGGCGTGACCACCGGCCCCTTCCCGCCTCACGTCCGCCAGGCCATCTACGACTTCGCCCTCGAGGAGATCCGCAAGTACGACCGTGAAGTCCCGGTCGCCCTCTCCACGGAGACCGCCGAGATGTGGCGTATCATGGGGCCGAAGCTGGGCGTGGACCCCAACAACTACGTCTGCGGCTGCGGCCCCCAGGTCACGCCCGGCCTGCGCAAGCTGCCGTGCAACCCATGGCGGGTCGCCGACCCCGTCGCCCTGGCGGAGGGATAACGCCCCACCGGCGAGGACCTCAACTGGTGAACAGGGCCCCACAACCGGACGCCCACGGCCCCCCCGGCGAACGCCAACGCCTCCATGTGGCGATCCAGGGCACCGTGCAGGGCGTCGGCTTCCGCCCCTTCGTCTACCGGCTCGCGACCACCCTCCACCTGCCCGGCTGGGTTCTCAACTCCCTGCAGGGCGTGACCATCGAAGTCGAGGGCGACGCGGCTGCCCTCGCCGCCTTCGTGCATGGCCTGGAGCACGACAAGCCCGCCCTCGCCACGATCCACAGCCTGCAGACCACGATGCTCGACCCGGTGGGCTTCACGGCGTTCGAGATCCGCCACAGCGACTCCGAGGCCGGCGTGGCGGGAGCGCTGATCCTGCCGGACCTGGCGACCTGCCCCGACTGCCTGCGCGAAGTCCTCGATCCCCACGACCGCCGCTACCGCTACCCCTTCACCAACTGCACCAACTGCGGCCCGCGCTTCAGCATCATCCAGGGCCTCCCATATGATCGCCCGCAAACGACCATGCGCGGCTTCACGATGTGCGAGGCCTGCACCCGCGAGTACGAGGACCCGCTCGACCGCCGTTTCCACGCCCAACCCAACGCCTGCCCGACCTGCGGCCCCCACCTGGAGCTGTGGTCGCCACCGCCCGTGCCGTTGCCCGCGCCGTTCTCCGTGCCGTTGGAGGGGCCGGCTATTAGCCGGCCCGCCGTCGTTGCCACTCACGACGCCGCCCTGCGCCTCGCCGCCCAGGCCCTCCGCGAGGGCCGCATTCTCGCCCTCAAGGGCCTCGGCGGCTTCCACCTGCTGGTGGATGCCCGCGACGAGGCGGCCGTCCGGCGCCTGCGCGAGCGCAAGCGCCGCGAGGAGAAGCCCCTCGCCCTGATGATGCCCTCGCTGGAGCACGCCCGGCAGGCCTGCGAGATTGGGGCCGAGGAAGAGCGCCTGCTGCTGTCCCCCCAGTGCCCGATCCTCCTGCTCCGCCGCCGCCCGGGCGCGGACATCGCCCCCGCGGTCGCCCCCGGCAACCCGTGCCTGGGCGTGATGCTGCCGTACACACCGCTGCACCACCTGTTGCTGGGCGACCTGGGCTTCGCGGTGGTCGCCACGAGCGGCAATCTGAGTGATGAGCCCATCTGCACCGACGAGCACGAGGCCCTCGCGCGGCTGCATGGCCTGGCGGACCTGTTCCTGGTCCACAACCGCCCCATTGCCCGCCACATGGATGACTCGGTCGTCCGCCTGATCGCGGGCCGCCCGATGATGCTCCGCCGTGCCCGCGGCTACGCCCCCCTCCCGGTGCCGCTGCCGTGGGAGCGCCGGCATCCTGCCGGCACACTCGCCCTCGGCGCCCACCTCAAGAACGCCACCGCCCTCGCCCTCGGCCAGTCGGCCTTCCTCAGCCAGCACATCGGCGACCTGGAGACCGCGCAGGCCCTCGAGGCCTTCCGCCGCGTGTCGCGGGAGCTGCCGGAGTTGTACGGCGTCCAGCCCGACCGCGTGGTCTGCGACGAGCACCCGGACTACCTCTCCACCCAGCACGCACACGCGAGCGGCCTGCCGGTGGTGACGGTCCAGCACCACGTGGCCCACCTGCTCTCGTGCATGGCGGAGAACGAGCTGTCCGAGCCGGTGCTGGGCTTCTCGTGGGACGGCAGCGGCTACGGGGGCGACGGCACGCTCTGGGGCGGCGAGGTCCTGCTGGCGGATGGGGGCGTCCGCCGCGTCGCGCACTTCCGGCTCTTCCGGCTCCCCGGCGGCGACCGCGCCATCAAGGAGCCCCGCCGGGCGGCCCTCGGCGTCCTCTACGAGCTGTACGGCGACGCCGCTTGCGACATGGACGTGGCGCCCGTCCGCGACTTCGCTCCGCCGGAGCTGGGTGTCCTCCGGCAGATGCTGAGCCAGAGCGTCAACACCCCGCGCACCTCCAGCGTCGGCCGCCTCTTTGATGCCGTCGCCTCGCTCATCGGCCTCCGCCAGCAGGCCGCTTTCGAGGGCCAGGCAGCGATGGAGCTGGAGTACGCCCTCGACGGGATCGAGACCGAGGAGGCGTATCCGTTGGACCGCGGGCTTTCCAGCCCGCGCGGGGCAAGCGGGCTGGAAAGCCCGCGGTCCCTCGACTGGCGCCCGCTCATCGAGGCCCTCCTGGCCGACGTGCACGCCGGCATGCCCGCCCCCCTCATCTCCGCCCGTTTCCACAATGCCCTCGCGCAGGTCATCGTGGACCTGGCGCAGCACTTCGGGCAGGAGAAGATCGCCTTGAGCGGCGGCTGCTTCCAGAACAAGTTCCTGTCCGAGCGCGTCATTACACTGGCCCGGCGCGCCGGCCTGCGCCCGTACTGGCACCAGAACGTCCCGCCCAATGACGGCGGCATCGCCCTGGGCCAGCTTGTATACGCCGTCAGGTACGCACCGTAGAAGGGTTCGCCCAAGACCCGCACAAGGAGCCACGCATGTGTCTGGCAGTGCCCGGCCAGATCGTCGAGACTGCTGAAGAGGGCCTCGCCCGCACTGCGCGGGTGAGTTTCGGCGGTCTGGTCAAGCAGATCAGCCTCGCCGTCCTGCCCGAGGCGCGGGTCGGCGACTACGTCATGGTCCACGCCGGCTTCGCCATCAGCGTCGTGGATGAAGCCGAGGCGGCCGAAGTCTGGGGCGTCCTGGAGCAGATGGCGGCCCTGGCGGAGGAGGAGACGCCATGAGGTTCGTCAGCGAGTACCGCGACGCCGCGGCCTGCCAACAGCTCGCCCAGGCCATCGAGCGCCTTGTGACGCGCCCCTGGACGATCATGGAGGTCTGCGGCGGCCAGACCCATGCCATCGTGAAGTTCGGCCTGGACCAACTGCTGCCCCCGCAGGTGACGCTGATCCACGGCCCCGGCTGCCCGGTGTGTGTGACGCCGCTGGAGATGATCGAGAAGGCCCTGCAACTGGCCGCCCGGCCGGAAGTGACCTTCTGCTCCTTCGGCGACATGCTCCGCGTGCCAGGCTGCAGCCAGGACCTGCTGGCGGTCAAGGCCTCCGGCGGTGACGTGCGCGTCGTCTACTCCCCCCTCGACGCGGTGCAGCTGGCCCGCGACGAGCCGGACCGCGAGGTCGTCTTCTTCGCCGTCGGGTTCGAGACGACCGCACCTGCCAACGCCATGGCGGCAGTTCAGGCGCACGAGCTGGGTCTGCCCAACTTCTCCCTGCTCGTCTCCCATGTGCTCGTCCCACCGGCCGTCGAGAGCCTGCTCTCCGCGCCCGACTGCCGCATCGAGGGCCTCCTCGCCGCCGGCCATGTCTGCACCGTGATGGGCTGCCACGAGTATGAGCCCCTGGCGGCGCGCTACCATGTGCCCATCGTCGTCACCGGCTTCGAGCCGGTGGACATCCTGCAGGGCGTGCATGCCTGCCTGAGGCAGCTTGAGGAGGGCCGGGCCGAGGTGGAGAACGCCTATGCCCGGTCGGTGCGGCCGGAGGGCAACCAGCCGGCCCAGGAGCTGATCCGCGAGGTCTTCGAGGTCGTGCCCCGCAAGTGGCGCGGCCTGGGCGAGATCCCCCGCAGCGGCCTGGGCCTGCGCGAGCCCTATGCCGCCCTCGATGCCGAGCGCCGCTTCGGCCTCACCGACACCGACGTGCCCGAGCCGGAGGCGTGCCTGAGCGGCCAGGTGCTGCAGGGCCTCACCCGCCCCATGGACTGCCCGGCGTTCGGCCGGGAGTGCACCCCGGAGCATCCCCTCGGCGCGACGATGGTGTCGTCGGAGGGCACGTGCGCAGCCTACTACCACTACCGGCGCCAACGCGGGCTGCAAAGCCCGCGCTCCCCCGCGGAGGGTTCGGCATGAGCGACCTGCAGTGCCCCATCCCCAAACGCGACTACGACCGCGTGCTCACGGCCCACGGCGGCGGCGGACGGCTGATGCAACAACTCCTCGCCGACATCTTCTTCCCCGCCTTCGCCAACGATCTCCTCGGCCGCCGCCACGATGCGGCCGTCCTCACACTGGAGGGCGGGGCTGCCGGTCCGCGCCTGGCCTTCACCACCGACAGCTACGTGATCCGCCCGCTCTTCTTCCCCGGCGGCAGCATCGGCCACCTGGCCGTCTACGGCACAGTCAACGACCTCGCCATGGCCGGCGCCCGCCCGCTGGTGCTCAGCGCCGGCTTCATCCTCGAAGAGGGCTTCCCGATTGAGGAGCTGCAGCGTGTGGTGGCGGACATGCGCGACGCGGCGGCCGCCGCGCAGGTGCAGATCGTCACCGGCGACACCAAGGTCGTCGAGCACGGCCGCGAGGACGGCCTCTATGTCAACACGGCGGGGATCGGCGCCATCGAGCACAACCTGACCATCGAGCCGCAGAGCGTGCGGCCGGGTGATGCCATCATCCTCAGCGGCGACATCGCTCGCCACGGCATCGCCGTCATGAGCGTGCGGGAGGGGCTGGAGTTCGAGAGTGCCATCGAGAGTGACTGCGCGCCCCTGGCCGGTCTCGTCGGGGACCTGCTGGCGGAGGGGCTACAGGTCCATTGCCTGCGCGACCTCACGCGCGGGGGTCTGGCCGCCGGTGTCATCGAGATTGCGCAGACAGCGGGGCTGCAGGTCCACCTGCGCGAGCGTGACATCCCGGTGCGCGACGACGTCCTGGGGGCCTGTGAGATCCTGGGGCTCGATCCGCTCTACGTGGCGAACGAGGGCCGCTGTGTCGCCTTCGTGCCCGCAGAGCAAGCCGACCGTGCCGTGGCCACGATGCGCTCCCATCCCGCCGGCGCGGCCGCCACGGTGATCGGCCACGTGACCGCAGGCGCCGACCCCGGCCTGGTGACCCTGGAGACCGTCACGGGCACCTCGCGCGTGGTGGACCTCCTCAGCGGGGAGCAACTACCGCGCATCTGCTAGCCCCATCCGCGTGGGGCCGGACATCCTGGACGGCCCGCCCCCTACGGCGTCGCCCCGAATACCTCCACCTCATCCAGCATCGCCCACCCTCTCCGCTCTGCCCGAATCCGTACATACCGCGCCGCCGTGCCCGGCAGGTGCACCGTCAGGAACGTCGTCTGGCCCCGCCCGCCGGGCTCTGCCGGCGGGGCGTCGCTCTGCCTCGGAGCGCTCCACGTCTCCCCGTCGGCGGAGGTCGTGACCGTCACCGCGCTCGGGAAGTACACTCCCCCGGGGCCGCCGCCTACGCAGTGCACCCGCACGATGCCGACCGGCGTCGGCTGCAGCAGGTCCACCGTCACCTCCGGGCTGCCCTCACTCCACCCGACCGACTTGCCCCAGCCCTCGCCAGGGCGCGAGTACACCCCATCGGTCAGCCGACCGCCCGTGTCCGCGTACTTGGCGGAGGAAGTCGGTGGCGTCGTGCTGTACGAGCCTCCCCCGGCCACGTTCTTGCCCCCCGACAGCACTTCGACCTCACTGAGCATCAGCCACGACTTGGGCCGGAAGGAGAGCTTGACGAAGCGCACCGGTGCGGACGGGAAGCTGAGCTGCAGCCACGCCAACTCACTCAGCTCCTCCCCCACCGTCTCCGAGCCGGTCACGCTCTTCTCCGGGTTGTTGTCGCGCAGCAGCCGCCACTTCACCCCGTCCTCCGAGCCGAGGACGCAGATGCTGTCAGGGCAGTGCACCGCGGCGTACCCGCCGCCCTGCGCATGCACCCGCACCGCCTCGACCTGCCGCACCGCTCCCAGGTCCAGCACCACGGACACCGCTTGGTTGAACCAGCCCACCGTCTTCCCGTCCCCGAACCCCTTCTCGGTCAGCACACCATCGGTCAGTTCCTTGCCCTCGGTATCGGCGTACCTGGCCGGGAAGGGCGGGGCGAGGCGATAGGGCTTGCCGGAGGCCAGGTTGGTCGCCCGCTGCACCTGGAACTCGTCCCAGGAGGTGTTCGGGCCGCCGGTCAGGTTGAAGGTGACCGTCTTCGTCGGCGCCGGTGGAAGCGGCATCTCGAGCCACGACTCCCCGGGGCGAGTCACGCGCTGGACCGAGCCCCCCGCGGGCTTCGCGTCGCCGGCGAGGCTCACGCTGCAGGTTGCCGGCGGGGCGCCCGCGGGAGACACGACATGCACCCGCGCGTTCTGCAAGTACCACGGCTCGGCGAAGTCGAAGCCCACACTCCCCCGGCCGTTCTTGAAGCGCACCGCGGCCGACGGCTGGGTCGCCGGGGCGAGGCGCCCGTCGGTCAGGACCGTGTTGCCGCTCGGGGCGCTCCCCGGCTGCAACTCCCCCTGCACGACCGCTGGCACGCCCCACAGTTGGTGCTGGCCCGGGAAGACGACGACTTCATCCACACCGAGTCGCTGCCCCTCCGTGCCGGATAGCTCCAGGCGCAGGTACCGGGCGAACCGCGGCGCGAACAGGGTCACGGCGAACCCGCTGCGCCACTGCCCCGACTGCCCCAGCGGCGGGCAGCCGACCTCCGTGCCCTCCTGGTAGTGCGTGCCGTCGCTGCTGGTGGACACCCGAACCGTGGCCGCCGCCGCGGGGCTGCCGCCCTCGCGGGAAGCGAGATGTACGCGCACATCGCCGACGATCTGCGCGCCGCCCAGATCCACGTCCAGCCGTGCCGGGGCCGCGGCCGACAGCACGCGCCCGGCCTGCTCGGCCCGGCACAGCCACAGCCCGTCCGTCAGCGTCGGCGCCGCCTGCCCGTTGAGCTTGCAGGCCGCTCCCTCCGCCAGCGACACCGGCCGCCGCCGGTACGTGCCCTTGTGGAAGCGGTACAGGTCGTCGTACAGCCGGTTGCACTCGGGGTTGTCGCTGGCATACAGCTTGGCGACGGAGTCGTAGCTCTGGTAGTAGGCGCGGGCGCAGCCGTGCATGTAGCCGTCCAGCTCCGCCGCGCCATGGTTGAGATACAGTTGCAGCTCCAGCCGGTTGCCCGGGTCGGTGTCGGTGGCGTAGTCCAGCTCCATCTCGACACCCAGGCCCCCCTCGCGGGCGAGGTTGGCGTTCCGGGTGAGCCGCTCCTCATCGGCCACGACGGCCCCCACCGGCACGCTCATGAAGGCATAGTTGGGCTGCATGATCGCCAGGTCGAAGCCCAGGTTGCGCCACTTCTCGAAGCCCGGCGCCGAGAACCACGGGATCCAGTGGAAGTTCAGCCCCTGCTCGTGCAGGTACTGACCGGTGGCGCGCCCCACGGCCTCGTCGCGGCCCCCGATCCCCTCGTTCATCCAGTAGCAGCCGTCCAGCTTCAGGTGGCGGTAGTGCTGCTCTCCCCACCGCGTACGGATGGCGTCCACCACCCACCGAAAGGCCTTGACCCGGTCGGCGTCCACGGCGGCGTTCTCGGGCTGCCCGTCGCCATCCACATCGCCGAAGTCCTTCGTCTGGGGCGACAGGTAGGGGATCATGATGATGACGCGGGAGACACGGCCGGGGGACTTCAGGCGCTGGCCGACCGCCTCGATGCAGGCATCGAGCGCCGCCAGGTTCCGGTCGGGCATGAAGAGCTGGTCCACGTAGAACTGCCAGTCGCTGAACTTGGCCGACCCGTTGATGTAGTCGCCCCCGGTCGGCGCGCCCCCGAACATCAGGAACAGCCACGCATCGTAGAACCAGTCGCGCGGCACGCCCCCGGCCGCCTTGTCCAAGTAGGCAACATAGGGCAGGAAGTCCTGCTGGGCCCAGTGGCCGGGCGCCATGTACGCGAGCATGATGTCGTGCATGCTCCCGTAGCGCTCAGCCTCAGGCGGCGCATAGTCGGCGTGAACCAGTGAGCTGAGCGGCAGCAGCATGAGGAGGGGAAGAGCGTAGCGCATGGCGGAGGGTTCGCCCATGAGTCGTCTTGACCTGCCAGTGGGGTGCCCACTGCTCGCCGAGACCCGCCAACGCGACACAGGTCGTGGGTGTCGCGCCGTGTGCGACGGGCCCCGCGACCTGCGGCTATCTACCCCTTCATCCCGCTGAGCACGATCCCGCGCACGAAGTACCGCTGCCCCACCAGGAACACCACGATCACCGGCGCCATGACCATCACACTCGCGGCCATCAGCAGCGGCCAGTCCGTGTTGTACTGACTCATGAAGGCGTACAGCCCCAGCATCAGCGGGCGCTTCTCCATCGAGTTGATGACGATCAGCGGCCACATGAACGAGTTCCACGTGCCCAGGAAGATGAAGGTCGTCAGCGTCGCCAGCGCCGGTCCGGAGAGGGGGAGGATCACATTGCGGTACACACCCCACAACCCGCAGCCATCCATCTTCGCCGCGTCCTCCAGATCGCGCGGGATGGACAGGAAGAACTGCCGCAGCAGGAACGTGCCGTACGCCGTGAACATCGGCGGCAGGATCATCGCCAGGTAGGTGTCCACCCACCCCATCACCTTCAGCAGCACGAACACGGGGATCATGGTCACGACCGACGGCACCATCATCGTGCCCAGGTAGCCCAGGAAGAGGCGGTCGCGCCCGGGGAAGCTCAGGCGCGCGAAGGCGAAGGCCGCCAGGCTGGACGTGAACACCGCCCCCGCCGTGACCAGGATCGTGACGATCAGCGAGTTGAGGTAGAAGGCGACGAAGGCGTTCCGCAGCGGGAAGCCCGGGAAGTGCAGCGGCCCCAGCTTCGCGAACCCCAGGTTGAGCTGGTAGGGCAGGTCCCACGACAGCCAGTTGCGCTGCAGCCGCAGTGCGCGCCAGGCCTCCGGGTAGTTGCTCCACCGCAGGCGCACCTGCTTGACCGGGGTGAGCACGCCAGGAGCCAGGCGCACGGTGAAGGGCTGCCCGAGCTGGCCGTCCGCCAGCAGCGCCGCCACCTCGGCCTCCCCGGGCGCGGTGCGCAGCCGCACGACGCGCTGCCCGGTACGCCCGACACTCCCGTCGGGCGACACACCGGCATCGGTACGCCCGACACTCTTGTCGGGCGACGCACCCGTACCCCCGCGCCCGACAGGAGTGTCGGGCGTACCGGCAAGGATGAAGACCGGCAACTCCTCCCCCGTCCTCGGGTCGCGCCATGTCTGCGGCTCGCGCGGGACGAACTGCGGCGGGAACTCCCCGACCGCATCGGGTGCCTTGAGCGAAGTCGAGACCATCCACAGCAGCGGCAGCAGCATCGTCACGCCGCCGACGATGAGCGCGGCATGCGCGACGGCTGGCCACGGGTTGCGCGGGCGTCGGCGCTTCATGGCAGCGGCTGCCCCGGGGGCGGTGGTGGTGCCAGTGGCAGTGGCGGCGGGGGCGGGGGCACGGGGGGCCGCGGCGGAGTGGGTGTGGCGGCCTGCAGCGGCTTGAGCACCCCACGGGCCAACTGGAACTGTGCCGAGCTGCGGATGTCGTCCCGCAGGTGGGTGAAGAAGTCGTCCTCGGTCATCTCGGGGCTCAGGCCGCCGTGCTGTGGCGTCATCTCCTGCATCTTCAGCAGGTGCTGCTCCCACAGTGCCGCCACCGTCGTCGGCCGGTGGTAGACGATGGTCTTGCTGGGCTGACTATCAATGCTGGGGTGGCTCCGGCGGCCGACGCTGGTGAGGTCCGCGCCATCGTTGAACAGGCTGGTGAACTCGGCGTAGGTCAGGCCCTGGCCGGAGACGGCCTTGATGGCCCCCGCCGCCCCGGCCGAATGGTAGGTCACGTCCGCGAAGGCCTGGTTCTCCTCGTGCACGCAGGCATACATGATCGGCGCGAACTGCAGCTCCGGGACCAGGAACGTGGTGAAGTGGCGGAAGCCGAGCGCCGCCAGTTCGTCGAGCAGCCTCTCGATGCGACCGGCGGCGGGCTCGGGGACCGGTTCGCGCGGCGACTGGAAGCTGATCTCGCGCGGCATCTGCCCGGCCGACAGGTGGATGTTGCAGAGCTTGAAGAACCCGACGAACCACGCGGACAGGATGAATGTGACCGGGTTGCCGGCCGCGCGGTACAGCTCGCGCCACGTCACCGCCGCCATGTTCACCGAATACCACTGCTGGGGGTTGGGGTACTCCGTCAGCGATCGCTCAGCCATGGTTCCCTCCGCCGCCTACGCGTATTCGTCCGTGATCCCGCGCACAATCTGCACCCAGTCACGCAGCAACTCCGGCTTGTGGTCCACCGTCTGCACGTCCTTGAGATTGATGTCCACGTAACAGCCCCTCATCGCTGCCATCCCCTCGCGGATGATCCGCTTGATCTTGTCGGGGTAGAACCCACAGCAGATCATCTCCGCCGGGCTAGGCCGCCACGAGATGATGTAGTCCGTGCCGATCTGCTCGGCGCACTTCGCCGGGTCGGCCACCGGCGTCACCGAGAACCGCCGCAGGTTCCGCACCTGCCGCAGCATGTCCACCTTGTGGGTCAGGTCCTCACAGCACCCGTACGAGGCGAGGCCGAACTGCTCCATGATCGGGCGCTGGTATTGTAGCAGGAATTCGTCATGCATGCGCGGCCCGATGAGCGCGTACTCCTGGGCGGCAAAGAACGTCCACAGGCTGCTCCGCTGCACGCCATACACGTTCGGCGCCGGGTCGGGCAGCTCGCGCGAGTAGCACATCGCCTGCGCGTTGTGGTTGGTCAGGCTCCAGTCGCCCGCCGCCTCGGCCTCGTCGTGGGACTTAAGGATCCCGTCGCGCATGAACGACAGCAGCTCATGCAGCCACGCCACGTTGTCGGTCATGTCGAGCATGAGTTGATCCAGGCCGCGCAGGTAGAACAGCGCCGTGGACAGGTCCGCCCACCAGCCCGACCACAGCGGCGACCGGTCCACCGTCACCGTCAGCAGGTCGCCGACGGCGTCCCCGAGCTTCTGGACGTTGGCCGCCGTCGCCTCCTCATTGATCTCGTGCTTCGGCACGACCATCCTGTCGAGGTCCGACAGCTCCTGCAGTGCCGGCTTGTGCTTCCACGCCCCGCCCGCCACCCCGCTGTGGGTGTAGGTGTGTCCGACGCCCCAGATGCCGTTCGGCGGGCTCCAGACCGAGGCCCGCACCGTGAGCCAGGGCTCGATGATCGTGTCCTCGCGCAGGCTGTGCTTGAAGATCGCCTGCTTGAGTTGTGTCTCGTAGGTCCGGTAGAAGGGGTCCTCACACCGCGGCTCGGCATCGGGATGCTCGGGCCAGGCCGCCTCCCAGCCGCAGATGATGAGTGGCCGGGTGCGCTCGAAGCTGTTGTGGCCGCGCCACAGCTCGCGCTTCTCGTCCTGGATCTGGTCGGCCGCGATGTCGGCGACCTGTGTGGCCAGGTTCCGCAGGATGGCGACGTCGGCTGAAGTGGACATGCCGGCTCCTTCGCGACGGAATTGGGTCAGGCGATTGCCTCACCCGCGCGCCATGGCGATGACCTCGCGCACGCGCAGGTCGAAGAAGTTGTTCTGGTGGGCCGCCTTGAGCACGATGGCGCAGTCGCAGCCCTTGCCGCTGCCGCCCAGCGCGATGATGTCCTCACTCGTCGGGGCGCAGGCCGCGTCGGCGGCCATGACCGCGATCTCAATCGCGACTTTCATCCCCTGCCCCAGGCACCGGTACGCATACGCGATGATCTCCAGCGGACCGATGGTCCCGAACTTGTTCTTGATCGCGCGCTCCACCCCGCTCAGCGCGTGGGAACAGATGACGACCTCAATGCCCTGCGCCCGCAGCTCCTCGCGTCGCGCCACCGGCATCGCGTCATCGCCCTGCTGGAAGCCCGCGTGGTAGCTGACGCACACCACCCGCATGTCCCGGTCGCCCACAGCGGCCCGCAGCTTCTCGGCGCTGTCGCCGCTCGTCGAGGCCACGACGAGGACCCGCACGCCCAACTCCTCGGCCCGCTGCACGGCCGCCGCGATGGTCGCCTCCGTATTGGCCGGCCCCGCCTGGTCGAAGTACACGATGTCCTTGCGCATGACGTGGTCTCCTTCATGGACGGCGTCGCCGTGGGAGCAGGCACAACCCGACCAGCCCCACGGCGAAGACCAGCGCCCCCTGCAGCGCCCAGACGCCATCGGCGAAGAGGTTCGTCCGATGGATGTCCTGGGCTCCGAAGGCCACCGTGACGGCCCGCAGGTCCGCCCCCGACGCCGCGACGGCCCGGTAGTGCGCGTACGCCAACTGCAACTGGCGCCAGTCCTGCAGGGCGAAGTAACCGCTGATGCCAACGACCAGCAGCCCCGGCACGACGACGAGCACGATCAGCAGTAGTTGCCGCACGATCCCTCACAGTACCGCGGGCGGCCGCGCCCGGACGCCACGGGAGCACGGCCAGCAGAGCTGGCCCTGGCACGCGGCGCAGGGGTGCCACGGCCAGGCCCCCTGGCCGTGCCCGGGCGAGCGCCCGCCTTACAGCGTCTTCCCCGCAACCCGCACCCGGCCTGGACCGCCTTCGTTCAGCGTCCGCAGGACGTTCGGCGATCCGCAGGATCGCCCCTCAGCCCGGCGCTTCAGCGCCGGGGAAGGGCGCCCCCTCCTCTCCTCCTCCGGCCTGTCGTCCCTAGCCCAACTCCGGCGCCTCGCGCAACTCCACAACCGCGCCTGCGGTCTCGTGCAGCTCCAACACGATCAGCTCATTCTCGCCCGCCTTGAGCAGTGGCGCCGGGATGTAGAGCGTGCGCTGCGGGCCGATCTCCCAGTGCCGCCCCAGGTTGAACCCGTTGAGCCAGCAGACGCCTTTCGTCCACCCGGGCAGCGCCAGGAACGTGTCGGCCGGCTCGTCTACGGTGAACGTCCCTCGGAAGAACGCCGGGCCCGTCAGGCAGTCCACGGGCGCGAACTGCAGCCCCCGCAGGTCCTCCAGCAGCAGCGGGTAGATCTCCCAGCCGAACAGGAACTGCTGCCCGTGCCGCGCGCACAGCGTAATGCCCTTGCGGTCGTGCAGGTGGAACCCGTAGTTCACCCGGCCCATGTTCTCGACCAGTAGGTCGAGCCGGTGCGCGCCCGGGCCGAACGCCGCCTTCACCTGCGACTCCTCGTCATTGCGGTACACCACGCCCCGGTACTCCCCGTCCACAAACACCAGCGCCCGGTCGTGACAGTCCTGCAGGACGATCGGCATCTCATCACGCGGCCCGACGACTTCCGTCCGGTACAGGATGAACCCGAAGTCCTGCCCGACCGCCTCCATCGGGTCGGGCGTGGCGCTGTGCACCGGCGACGCCAGCCGCTCCAGGTTGTCCAGCAGCCCCGCCCGCTGGGTCAGCGCCACCTGCCCGTACGCCCGCTTCACCGAGTCCGCCGGCGCCGGCCCGCCCGGCAGCTCCCGCACTTTCCCGATCACCTCGCGGAAGGCGTGGTACTTGGGCGTCAGGTCCCCGGCCTCATTGATCGGCGCGTCGTCGTCATAGCTGTTGACGGTCGGCTCATAGCCCTTGCCGTGGTTGGCCCCGTTGAAGAACCCGAAGTTGGTGCCGCCATGGAACATGTAGATGCTCACTGACGCGCCCTGCCCGAGGATCTCGTCGAGCGTCGCGGCGGCATCTTCCGCGGGGCGCGTGTGGTGCGCCTCGCCCCAGTGGTCGAACCATCCGCACCAGAACTCCCCGCACATCATCGGCCCGGTCGGCTGCCACTGCCGCAGCTTCGCGAACGCCCCGGTGGCGTTGGAGCCGAAGTTGGCGACCTTCAGCACGTCGGGCAGCGTCCCGCCCTCGAGCATGAAGTCCCCGGGCCCGTCGGACGTGAACAGCAGCCCCTCATAGCCCCGCGCCCGCAGCCCGTCGCGGATGTGGGCCAGGTAGGTCTTGTCGTTGCCATAGCTGCCGTACTCATTCTCCACCTGCAGCGCCACGATGGGCCCGCCGGCCGACGCCTGCAGCGGCACGAGGCGCTCCATCAGCGCGTCCAGGTACCGGTCCACGGCCTCCAGGTACGGCGGGTAGTGGCACCGCAGCCGCATCCCCGGGTCGGCCAGCAGCCACGCCGGCAGCCCGCCCAGGTCCCATTCCGAGCAGATGTACGGACCCGGCCGCACGATGCACATCAGGCCCTGCTCGGCCGCCATCTCCAGGTACCGCGGCAGGTCCTGCCAGCCGCTGAAGTCGAACACGCCGGGCCTGATCTCGTGGACATTCCACGCCACATAGGTCTCCAGCGCGTTACAGCCGGACCACGCCAGCTTCCGCAGCCGGTCCGCCCAGTAGTCGGGGTGGATACGGAAGTAGTGCATGGCCCCGGCAATGATCTGCACGGGCCGTCCGTCCTGCACGAAGTCGTTGCCGACGATGCTGAGCGGTTGCATGGGTTGCCTCTGACGATGGCGGTGGGATGGGGGGACGGGATCCGGGAATCGGGTAAGGCCTTACCCCTCCCTTCAGGGAGGGGTCGCCGCGAAGCGGCGGGGGTAGGACGCCGTACCACCAGCCGAGAGGCTTCCTACCCCCCCGACCCCCTCCCTCAAGGGAGGGGGAGAAGCCGTCACCCCTCCCTTCCGCGCTCGTGAGCGAGCGCGGGAGGGGTCGCCGCGTGGCGGCGGGGGTAGGACGCCATGCAGCCGGGGGCCGAGGCAGTGTGCGGCGAGCCCCACACCAACCCAGGGCCCGCCGCCCTCTCCCCCGATTTCCGAATCCCGATTCCCGATTCCCGCCGTTGCCGTTCACAGCTTCCAGGGATCGCGGCGGCGGAACGGCGTCTTGAACTGGTTCTCGATGCGCCCGGTCTGCTCCAGGTGCATCATGCAGGCTCGGATGCAGCCGCGCGCGCCCTCCAGCGCCCGGCCGTAGTCGTACGTCGGCCCAACCTTGTAGCGCTGCGCGTCGCCCACGGGCTGCGCGAAGCCCTCCTGGTCGCCGGGGTTGGTCATGAACGGGTTGAACTCCGGGGACATGCCGCAGAAGTACCGGCTGCACAGGTCGTAGTCAATGTCGCCCCACTCCACATCCACACCGGCCAGCCTGATCTTCACGGACTTGTTGGTCGGCAGCGCCGCCCCGGTGCAGTCGCGCGCGCACAGCATGCAGCGGTCGCAGATGGTGCCCGGCTGGATGATCGGGTCCGGCTCGAGTTCCGCATCGGTGATGATGGCGGCGAGGCGCTGGCGCGGGCCGAACTTCTTGGTCAGCAGCATCTTGCTCCAGCCGATCTCCCCGACCCCGGCGGCCATGGCCGCGATGCGCAGGTGCAGGAACACATCCGGCGCGGGCCGCCCCTCGGCCACGGGCTTGCTGAACGTCAGCCGTGGCTGCCCGTCGGCGCTGGCGTTGTTGGTCCACGGGAAGTTGTTGGAGATGGGCACCGCCTCATAGCCCTCATCCTCGATCATGGCCGTGACCTTCCACAGCACCGTCGGCTGCAGCACATGGTTGATCGCTGCGTAGCCCATCGAGGCGTACGACACGTAGAAGGTCCCCTCCTCGATGCCGCGGAGGCTGCCGCGCGGGATGCGGAAGCCCATGACGATCATGGACTTGGCCTCGGGGGAGATCTGGCGCGGGTCGCTCTGCAAGGGCGCCCCCTCGAAGCGGTCCATCGAGGCGATCCCGACCACGTCAGCCCCGGCGTTGAGGCAGAACTGCTTCACATCTGCGGCGGTAAGCATGTGAGTCTCCTTGGACACGTGGGAGGGGTCACCGGCCCCGACCCTTCGCGGTCGGTGACGGCTCCTACAGGATCACGACAGCAACTCCTCCGCCTTCGCCACCACCCGCTCGACTGTCAGTTGCAGCGTCTTCTCCCCCAGCTCCACGTTGGCCTGCTGGATACCCGCAATGATCTCGGGGCGGTTGGCCTGCAGTTGCGACCGCCGCGGGTGGCCCAGAATCCGCTCTGCGCGCGGCAGGTCCGTATAGCCAGGCGCGGTCGCCATGATGAGGGAGGTCTCCCACATGACGCCATGCCCGCCGCTGCCGGGGGTCTCCCGTGCCAGCTCGGCCAGGAAGTCCTGCACGAGGCTGTAGGTCCCTGCCCCGAAGAACTTCATGCCGCGAATGACCCCGCCGTGGGCCTCAGTCATGTCGCGCAGCAGCGTGTCAGCCGGGGCGTGGCCGGCCAGCGCGATGGCCGCCCTGAAGCCCATGTCGGCCATGCCCTCGAGCACCTCGGTGTAGGCCAACTCGCACAGCTCGCGGCTGACGAACAGGCTGGGCGGGTACAGCTCCTTGTCCCCGGCCCGCATCTCCTCGCGCGACAGGCCGGGGAAGTATGCCGGGGCGAAGGGGATCAGCGGGAACACGATGCCGCCGGTGATCCTGGCGGCGCGCAGGCACACCTCATACGGTGGCCACATGTCGGTGCCCAGCGGGTTGTGCAGGCCATGCTCCTCGGGCGCGGCAGCGGCCAGGTAGGCCAGTGGCGCCCGCTCGAACTCGGCGGTGAACTCTTCAGGGAGGAGGTCCTCCCAGCGATGGGATTGCATGGTCTCCATCCTCATGTCGGCGGCCCCTTCGGGGCGCGCCGGGATGTGCGAATGTTCCCCGCCTCCGCCCGTGGGCTCCCGCCCACGGCTACACACGAGGCCCCCTTCGGGGGCACACGACCACGACCACATCCAACGCCCGGGCTACCCCCCGTCCGGCGCCCCGGCGGCCGTGCCCGTTCGGCGTCCTGGCGCCAGTGACCGTCCTGCGCCTCGGCGGCTGTGGCCGCTCGGCGCCCCGGCGTCAGTGGTCGTCCTGTGCCCCACCGGCCGTGCCCGTTCGGCGCCGAAGGCGCCCGCGTACGTAGCCGTGGGCGGAAGCCCACGGACCCT
>JAJFUB010000136.1 GCA_021372615.1 bacterium
GGGTAGGGGGTAGGAGGACGTTGGACGCACACCGCACGGCGGCCTACCCCCGCGCCTGCGGCGCGACCCCTCCCCACCGGGGAGGGGTGTGCCGTCTCCCCTCCCTTCAGGGAGGGGGTAGGGGGTAGGACGATGTTGGACGTTGGCCGCACACCGCACGGCGGCCTACCCCCGCGCCTGCGGCGCGACCCCTCCCCACGGGGAGGGGTTGACGGCAACGACAACGGCCTAGCGGCGCGTTACCGGCACCACCGTCGTCGCCCCCGCCGCCACCTGTACCTGCAGCTTTGTGCCGCCGTAGAGCGGGCAGTGTGGCGGCGAGGTCACAGTCGCGGTGATCGCCTGGTCGGTCGGGTTGTGGACCTCCAGGAACGGTTGCTTCCCCTCCGCCTGCCCCTGGTCCACCAGCGTCAGCTTCACGGCCTTGTTGTCGCACACGAAGACGTTACCGATCCACAGGTCGCTGCCTCGGTCTACATCCTCCTGCAGCCACGCTTTCCCCTCGGCCACACCGACCCAGCGCAGCCACGGATGCTTCGTGCCGTAGACCGCCGCGCAGCCGTTGTCCTCGATCCCGTCTACGCAGATCGGCAGGTCCACGATCGTCTGGCTCGGCGCGAACTTCCCGGCCACCTCGTGGCCCACCGCCTGCAGGTTCACGAACATCCCGTAGGTGATGGCCGCGCACACGACCGGTGTGAACTCGGCCTGGAAGCTCGCAGCGATGGTCTCGATGCGCTTGATGGCCTCCTCGGCGCTCGCCGGCCGGCCGCCGAGGGTCGCCATGGCGAAGCGGTAGCTGAGGCTCTCCCCCGCCCTGACCTTCTGCCCGGCCCGCCCGATCCCCACCTGTAGCTGATTGAGCTTCCCGCTGGCCGCGTCGGACACGCACGCCCACACCAAGGGCGTCGCGGCGTAGAAGACGCTGTACTGGTCGAACGGCCAGGCCGTCGCGTAGCCGCCCGGCTCGATCTGGCCCGTGCGGTGGAACGGCTCCCCGGCGGTGATGGGTTGGGCCACCGGGCCGCCCCCGGCGTCCTTGACCAGTAGTGTCGCCGGGCCCTCGCCGGCGCTGCCGCAAAAGTAGAAGAGCATGACCGGCACGCCGCCCGTTAGCGTGGCGTCACGCTTGAAGGTGACTGTCCCCTCGTGGAAGACCATCCCGCCGCGGTAGTTCTCGGCCCCCTCGCGCGCGCGGCGGTAGTCCCACGTCACGTACATGTTGGTGCGGTTCTGCAGGTAGGTGGCCCGGTGCGTCCGGGTGAAGAGCGGGTTGTCGTCCACGATCCTGGGGACGCTGGTACGGGCGGGGGTGTCGCGGGTCGGCGAGTCGTATGGCTCCACCACCGGCCCCATCTCCATGTCGCAGATCTTCACATCGTTGCCCGGCAGCTTCACATCCAGGATCTTGCGCAGGATGCCGTTCGCGCCGTGCGTGGGGTACTGCTTCATCTCCTCGGTCGTGGTGCAGTCAATGGGCCACAGCGCCAGCTTCGCCTGGCGCGTGAGCGGCACGGCGGTGTCGTAGCCGCCGATGCTCTCGGCGGGCGGCCCCTGGTACATCTGCGCCAGGGGCATCATCTCGTTGCGGTCGGGATGCCAGCACAGGCCTACGCCATTGAGGAAGTTCAGGTTGTCCCCGCAGCGTTCCAGGCTCATCTTGTAGCTCCACAGGAACACCTTGTCCGAGATGGCCCGACGGCCCTGCGTGTCCACGACCTCCAGCGTCAGCGTGTGGTCGCGGTCATGGACGAGGTTGAACTCCTGGGCGAACGTCTGCGTCCCGCCGGCGAGGAAGCGCCGGATGACCCCGTAGTCGCAGTTGTGGACGAGCACCTCGCGGATGCCGGCGGGGGAACTGACCTGGAAGCGCAGCCGCGCCCGCTGCTTGCCCCGCACCTCGAAGGGCAGGTCGTGCTGGCCGTTGATGACCGCCCACTGCTCGACCGCGGGGCCGCCGGTGACGTACGGGTTGGCCGGATGGCCGAAGTTACCGCAGCGGGTGTTGAGCCAGTCCTTCGCGTTCGCCAGGCTGGTCGCGCCCGTGGCGCACACGGCCGCGGCGGCAGCGACGCCGGCCGGTGACCGCACCCGCGTGTACGACGCCGGGTTCAGGTGGCGGATGTCGCGCAGGGCATACAGCCACTCGCTGAACTGGTCCTCGACAAGCTTGTCGCCGTCATACACGTACGGCGGCACGCGGTAGAACCACCACATGTTCGCGGGGTGGGCGCCCCGCGCGCGCAGATTGCGGTACGTCAGCAGCATGTTGGGCGCGTAGGCGCAGTACTCCCAGTACTGGCCGGGGTTGTGCATGACCGCGCCATCCCACTGCTGCAGCGCCGGGCGTTGGGCGTTCGTCTCGCCATAGGCCCGGCTGAACTGCGCCTGGGGGAAGATGATGCGCTCGCCCCAGATGGCCCAGCGGTTGCCCAGGTCGTCGCTGAACTCCACGCCGGGGCAGGCGTAGAAGTCATCGGTGCACGCGGTCTGACAGTCGGCCTTCAGTTGGTCCAGCTTCTGCGGCGTCATCTTCTCCAGCGACTCGTTGAAGACCAGGAAGGCGAGCCCGGCCGCCTTCGCGGCGGCGGCATACTCGGCCACCGTGCCCGCGCCATCGCTCAGCGCGGTCTTGGCGCCGATCAGACCGCGGACGCCCCTGGCTGGCGCGGGGAATCGGCGGCTATCCCACTCCACACTGGCCGGGAACTGGATCTTCTGCACGGGCTTCGTCTCGAACGTGCCGAGATCGGGATTGCCCCTTGAGGCGGCCGCCAGCCACCTGATCCCATTGAGCACGAGCTTCGCGCCGTCGCTGGGCAGGTTGGCCGCGGCGTTGCCCGTGCTCTCCACGATCATGTTCCAGCCCGGCACACCGTAGTTGGTGTAGACGCTCCGGGCGGGCACGGAGAAGATCATCACGCGGCCCTTGCCGACGCTGCGTGCCGCCACAATCGGCGGGGCGCTCCTGAAGCTGCCAACCTGCGCGACGTCGGTGACGTGCTCGCGGGTGACGACATAGCTCTGTGCCGTGTCGCCGCCGCGCACGAGTACTTGCCACTCCGGCGATAGCTGCGGCGTGACGACGCCGGGCGTCTTGCCGTTGTGATACTGCGGGAGGCAGAGGCGCTTGACGCCCTCGGTGACAGGATGGCCGGGGGTGATGTTCTCGGTCCAGAAGAAGCCTTCGGGCTGGAAGATGGAAGCGATGGGGGTGGTGAAGGCGCGTTGTGGATCCAGGACGCCCTCGTGGAGCATCCTCACACCGAGGCCTTCGAGAATCAGGTTCGCGTAGTCCTGATCCATGTCGCCGGGATAGCGCACGGCCTGCAGGATGATGAGGGCGCTGCCGCCCTCGTTCAGGTAGGCCTCGAGCGCCCGGCGCGCCGCCGCGGCGGTCTGTGGCCGGTCGCCGCCCAGGTCGCGGATGCTGTCATCGAAGGGCGTGTCCATGACGAGGACATTGAAGCCACGCAGCATCGCGAGGATGCGGTCGGGGTTGGTGTCGTAGTACATCGTGCGCCATTCGCCGAACCCGAAGGCCAGGCCGGCGGGCGCCAGCACGCGTGTGCCGTACGGGTGGGTGCTCTGCTCCTCGGCGTAGTACTTGGCGGCATCTACGCGCAGGAAGCCGACGACGGGCCTGTCGGCAGCGCAGGCCAGGGCGCAGGTGAGTACTGCGACGGGCAGGAATGGTCTGATCACGATCGTGCTCCTATGGGTCGTGGAGTGCCCGCGACTCCCCTCGCGCTCTACTTCAGCGGCGGCGCGTAGACCTTGAAGCCCTCCACCGGCACCGGCCCGTCGCCATTGGGGATCAGCTCGATGGTGTGCGAGCCGTTGCTCATCAGCATCGCCAGGTTCGTGGCGTACTCCAGCGCGGCGTCCGGGGTGGCCGGGGCCTGGTAGCTGTCCGTGAACAGGGGCTTCGTCTCCCACTTCACGACATAGCCCTCCGGCACCGGCTTCTTGGAGTAGGTCAGCGCCCACATGACATTCCACGCCGAGGGCTCGATGACGACGCGGCCCGAGTTGGAGACGAAGCGCTGGCTGGCGTCGCCCTCGCCGTCGGGGCCCGTCACGGAGCCCTCGACTGCGAACTTCAGGACCTTCTTCTCCGGGTCGCACTCCGTGAACTTGAGCGTCCACTGCTCGCACACCAGCGGCTTCTCGTGCCCGAACTGGTTGATGGAGGGCCACCAGACATTCGGGGCGGCGGTGGGGCGCGAATGATAGTACAGGTCTGGATTGGCCGAGGGCGGCTGGTCGTCGAGCAGCACCTTCGCCGTGCCCAGCTTCGCCTCCGCGGTGTGCTGCGCGATGACATCTATGCGGTTGCCGTCGCAGGACAGCTTCAGGGCGCCGTTGGGGCCCTTCGTGACGCGCGCGTCGTCCACCGGGACGGTCGTCACGAGGTGCTGCCACGGGTCCTGGGGGAACTTCGGGTCGTAGCGCAGCCAGGGGGCGATCAGCTTGCGGATCAGGAAATGGCCCAGCTCGTTGGGGTGGACGCTGTCGGCCAGCGTGTCCTTGGGGTACAGGTTGTGCTCCTTGAGGTACACCCGCAGGCGCTCGCGGACCTCCGCGATCTCGCAGCCGTACTTGGGCGCCAGTTGCCGCCACAGGGCACACCGCTCCTCGTCGTCGTTCGTCGAGCCGACCACGCCGGGGTCGTCCAGCGGCGTCTCCTTCGGCAGGGACGGGTTGAAGCGGAAGTGGGTGGTCCACAGCAGGATCTCGGAGGTGGTGCGCTGGCGAATGCGCTTGATGATCTCCTCCTGCTGGCCGCCCTTCACCCCGCCCCAGCAGTGGTAGATCGTCAGGTCGGGATAGAAGGGGTACAGGTCGTAGTCGGCGGTCTTCACCAGCGCCTCGGCCCCGTAGCCGCCGATGGCGCGGTTCTCGATGGTCAGGTTCGCGTTGGGGTACTGCCGGCGCAGGTCATCGGCCAGCGCGTACGACCACTTGCCGGCGGTGACGGACTGGCCGTAGAACAGAATGCGCACGGTGTTGCGGTGCTCGGGCGTGCTGGTGGCCAGCAGCGTCATGGTGCGCTGGATGTTCTTGCCCAGCTCGCTCAGATTGTCCGGCAGCGGCGGGGCCTCGAACGTGTCCTGGGCCATGAGTGGGCCTCCGATGAGTACGCAGATGAGTAGTGTGATGCGGCCGGTGAGGGAGTGCATGATCGCCATTCCACCAATCGTGTATCGTGCCGCCCTGGCTTCCAGTAGCGCGGGTGGCCTCGCCCGCGCGCGAATGCCGGGCAGGCGCGGCCGCCTGCCCTACTGCGGGCTACTGCGAGGTGCGTCGGTCTACCCGGACGTAGTTGCTCGTCTCGACCACCCCAAAGTCTCCGAAGCGGTCCATCGCGTCATCGAACAGGCCGTTGAGGCCCAGGTTGTCGGCAGGCATGTGCGGCGTGACGACGACGCTGGCATGGCGCCGGCGGGCGACCTCGTTGAGCGCCTCGCTGGTCGCCACCACCCACAGCGTCCCGCAACCGGCGTCGCACAGCGCCTCGAAGACCTCGGGTGTGGGGTTCCAGCCGCCGTAGAAGCAGCAGTAAGTTGGCCCCAGCGGGTTCTTCGGGTCGCCCACGGCCACCTGCGTGGCCACCCCACGGTCCATCAGCCACCGCACCTCCGGCCAACTGTTGCTGATCTCGACGAGGTCGCCGACCGTCCGCGGCTGCTGCTCGCGCAGGACCCGGTAGCCCTCGTGATACAGGTACAGGTCCGCCGGGCCGTGGATGGTCATCAGCGGCGCGCCGAGCGCCGTGGCGATCTGGTTGACCGTGTAGTCGCTGCTCCGCTGCTCGACGACGGTCATGGCCGGGCGCAGCAGCTTGTCGGCCAGGTGCTCGGGCACGCCGAACTCGGTGAGCATGGCTCGCTGGCCCAGGAAGATGTCCTCGCGCGAGCCGCACCCGCCGCCCAGGGGCGAGGTGTGATGGCCGACGACGAGGTCCACGGGCTGGCCACGGTCGCGCAGGCGATCGGCCAGCAGGATCTCCGCGCCGCTGATGTTGATGCCGCAGATCAGCCGGTGCACCGCCGTGTCGGGGTCGCCGACGAGCAGGCGGGTGTCGCCAAAGGGGTTGCGCAGGCGTTCGACATCGAACATGGCGCGGGCCGTGCCGGTGAGGCCGTCATAGTGGCGTTGCAGATCGGCCATCTGCGTGCGGATGAGCGCCTCGCCCCGTGGGTCCATGGCGAGGGCGCGCTCGACGGCGAAGTCGTACAGGTCGCGAATGGTCATGGTGAGTCGCCTCGGGAGAGAGAAAACGCCCTGAGACCTTTGGCCTCAGGGCGCGGGATTCCTCCCTGCCGGCTCCGGTCTCACGGCGCGGTGCTGGCGGACACGTAGACCGTCGCCGCGATGGCGATCGCCCGGGCCTCCACGGGGGTGGGCATGGCCGGGGGCCCGCCGGGGCCGCCCCCGGGCGGACCGCCGGCGCTCAGATAGGCCACTTCGCGCCCCCCGTAGTACTCCTCGATGCCCGGCTCGGGGAACATGCCGCCGTACTGGTAGCCGGTGATCTTCACGCCGAGACCGCGGGCGATGGCCTGCAGGTTCTCGACGGCATCCTTGGTCGCCTTCTCGAGTGCCTCGCGGTAGGCCGGCCCCGTGTCCACCTTGATGAACTGCGGGTTGCCGACGTTGGTGGCCCCGTGCTTCACAGCCGCGTCAATGACGCGCGACACGGCGGGCACCACCTTCTCCGGCGGCCCGTTGAGTTCGACGCCCACGGAGTTGGTCACGCTGTAGCCGACGACCTCGCGGGCCAGTTCGGCCCCGGGGTCAGGGCTGTATTGCTGGACATCCTTGCCCAGCGGCTTGAGCACCGGCCGCACCTGGAACGCCTCGGTGGAGATGATGATGTCCGGCACGTCAAGGGCCCGCACCGCCTTGAGGATGCCGGCCATCTTCTCAGCGGCCTGCTGTCGCGCGGTCGCCACTTCCTTGCTCTCCGTGCGCACGGACACATTCACACACACCTGGTCCGGCTGCACCTGCACCACCGCCGTGCCCGCTGCCTTCAGTGTCGGAACGCTCTGCGCGCTGCACGCCGACGCGACAAACAGCCACATCACGGTCACTACGACCCCTGCCTGGCGCATGGTAAGGCCCCCTTATGAGGTTTGTGGTGTGTCCCTCACATCAACACGCGGCCGGGCGCGAGGTTCCGGCATTCCTGTGCCACTGTGCAGCGCAGATCGTCGTCACTCGCGTGGTGCGACCCTCCGGACCGCCCGCCCAAAGAGGAACGCCCCGAGACCGTGGGCCTCGGGGCGTACTGGTTTCATGCCTACGGGCATGCGACGAATGCCATCAGTGTCTGCTACTGGGAGGTGTCGTCTGGCCAGACCAGCGGGAACTTGCCGTCCACGTTGGCGCTCTTGTTGAGTGAGGCCCAGGACAGCCACTTCACATGGCCGTCCACGAACGCGAAGTTCATGCCCTCGTTGTGGCGGGCCGCAGCCTGCGGCAACTGCGAGTCCCAGTCGTAGCTCGGGTCGAGTGCGGTGATGGTGTTGTACAGGTAGACATAGCTGTTGTTGTCATCGGAGATCATGTAGCAACTGGACGGCTCGGCGACCGTGCCCAGAGCTACCCGGTTGAGGCGCATGTTGGCCCCGTACGACATGGTCGGCACCTCGGTCATCGCGGGCCAGTCGTTGATGGCCGAGCTGAAAGCTCCGCCGCTGGGGCAGACGAACATCTGGCCGTTCTTGCAGTACGGGTACACGTTGGCCACCCAGAAGTTGTCGCCGCGGTCGGCGGCCGCGGCGGTCCTGTAGGGCGTCCAATACCCTATGCCGGCCGGCAATCTCTCGTCGTAGTCCTGCGCATACTGCAGGAATGCCAGTGCCATCTGCTTGACGTTGGAGCTGCACGAGCTCTGTCGCGCTTTCTCGCGTGCCTTGGCGAACACCGGGAACAGAATCGCGGCCAGGATGGCGATGATCGCGATCACGACCAACAGCTCAATGAGTGTGAAGCCTGAGCGTCTCATGTCTATGCCTCCTATGCAAGTGTCCGTTGTAGGAGCGACGTCTGGGGCGACGCACGCATTCCCCCTCCGATGCCCATTCGCTCTAGAGGTTATTCGACGGCCGCCACCAGGTCACCTGCCGTCGCCGTCGGAATCGTGCTAGCCTCCAGCCAGAAGATGAACGCCTCCGTCGTCTGGAAGCCCTCGATGCTGGTGGCGCTCTCCTGGGCCAGCGTGCAGTCGCGCAGGACCAGGGCGCGGTAGCCGGGGCTGTTCCAGATCGCCGCGGTGCTGCGCAGGCCTCCCGGTTTGTCCAGCAGGCAGTGCCCCAGCAGGAACCCGGCGTAGATGAGCGTCGTGATCTTCCGCTCGCGCGCGATCCGGTCGAAGGCCGCCTGCTGGTACACGCAGCAGTCGCCGGGCTGCGGCCGGACGGGCGCGGGGAAGTCACACACCTCGCGCATCCGGTTCCACTGCTCGTCGCGCTCCAGCCCCCAGGTGACCTGCAGGTACTCGGCCAGGACCGCCTCGCGGACGGCGGGCGGAGGCCAGGCCGCCGCGTGGGCGCGCGTGTCCCCACGCGCGCAGGACCGTTCCGCGTGGGCGCGCGTGTCCTCACGCGCGCTGTCGGCCACTTCTGGCGGCGTGAGGACACGCCGCCCCACGCGACCCTCATCGCTCACGCGCTCCTCGACCTCCACCAGGCACGCCGGATAGCGCTTGACCACCGCCTCGCTGTTGCAGTGGATGATCGTCAGCCCGGCCGCGCGGGCGGCGGCCAGAGCGGGCGCGAGGTTCTCCTCGACCCGCCGCTTCGCCTCGAGCGCCGCACGCTTTCCCAGACCGATGAAGTGGTACTCGGCGTCCCGCCCCAGTTCCGGGGCCAGCGGCTCCTCCTCCCACCCCATGTTCCACAGGTCCACGGTCACGAAGGCGGTGGCCGTCGGGTCCAGCTCGATCTCGCGATGGACGTGACCGAAGTTGGTCTCATCGTGTGCCTGACCGGGCAGGGCGACGCAGCGGTACTGGCGGACGGGTAGGCGAAACATGGCGACCTCCAGTGGGTGAGTTGCGTCAGGTTCGCCGCAGGTATTCGCCTCCCTGCCGGGCAATTGGACCGGCAACAGGCCGGCAGGATGCCGGCGCCCCCGGGAGTGACGCTCATGCCTCAGCCCAGCGTGCTGTTCATCCTCGTGGACGACATGGGCTACGGGGACTTCAGCGTCTTCAATGGCGGGCTGTCCCAGACGCCCACCCTCGACGCGCTCATGGCCGAGAGCGTCTGCTTCACCCAGCACTACACCGGCTCACCCGTGTGCAACCCCTCGCGCGCGTGCTTGATGACCGGGCGCTACCCACACCGCACCGGCTCGATTGACACGCTCGAATGGCGCGGACTGGAGCGCCTCGCCCTGCGTGAGACGACGCTGGCTGACATGCTCCAGGCGGCGGGCTACGCCACCGGCCTTGTCGGCAAGTGGCACCTGGGTGCCTACGACCCGCGTTATCACCCGTGCCGGCGAGGCTTTGATGAAGCCGTCTGTTTCCGCGGCGGGATGCACGACTACTACAACTGGCGGATCGAGTTTGGCACGGACACCGTGCGGCGCGGGGACGGGACGTACCTGACCGACCTGTGGACCCAGGAGGCCTGCGGCTTCCTGCGCCGCCACCAGCGCGAGCCGTTCTTCCTGCACGTCACCTTCAATGCCCCCCACACCCCTCTGCAAGTCCCCGACGAGGAGCGCGCGCCCTTCGCCGACCTGGACGTGACCCCCGGCGTCCAGACGCTCTACGGCATGATCCGCCGCATGGACCGGGGCGTGGCGCAGATCCTCGGGACACTGGATGAGCTGGGCCTGCGGGACAACACCATCGTCTGCTTCTGCAGCGACAACGGCCCGCAGTTCGGCGGGCAGGGCGACGAATGCCTCAACCGCTTCAACTGCGAGTTCCACGGCGCCAAGGGCAGCGTGTACGAGGGCGGCATTCGCGTGCCGATGCTCCTGCGCTGGCCGGACGGCCTGGCCGGCAGCCGCACGTGCGACCACATGGTCCACATGAGCGACTGGCTACCGACGCTGCTGGCGATGACGGGGACGCCGCTGCCCGCGGGGAACCTGCCGCTCGACGGCGTGGACCAGTGGCCGACAATCGAGGGCGGGGTACAAGCCCCCGCCCTACAGCGCTGCTGGCAGTGGAACCGCTACACGCCGCTGGTGGAGTGCAACGCGGCGATCCGTGACGGGGACTGGAAGCTGGTGCGGCCTACCATCCGTGAGGCCATGAACATGCCGGACCTCAAGTGGTGGCACATGTCCATGTACGAGTATGAATACTTCCTCGAACATGGCGTCATCCAGGAGCCGTACCCGGAGCGCGAGGTCCCGCCGCCCCCGGCGCCCGAGCTGTACAACATCGCGCAAGACCCGCTGGAACAGACGAACCTGGCCGGCGAGCACCCGGATACCGCGCGACGCCTGCTGCGCGACCTGGAGACGTGGTTTGCAGAGGTGGAGGCGGAGCGGGCGACGATTGAGGACGTGTGGTGAGGGAGACCGGGATCCGGGGATCGGGACCCGGGAATCGCAAACGGCAACGACGACGGCAACCGCTGCGGGCGGGAGCGTGGGGGCGGAGCTGTTGAGCGCCGGAGGCGCGACTCAATCTAGGCGGGGGCGGAAGCCCCCGTCACACGGGCGCCCCTCTCCCCCTCTGGGCGGGGGGCCGCCGCATCTACATCCTCCAGGAGCAGAACCATGGACAAGCTACGCATCGGCATCATCGGCGTCGGCGGGCGGGGCACGTGCAACGCGCAGGCGGTCAACGCCCGCGAGGACGTGGAGCTGGTCGGCACCTGCGACATCCGCCAGGAGCGCCTCGACCTGTGCGATGCCGAGGGCCTCGCCGGCAAGCGCTTCCTGAACTACCGCGACCTGCTGGACGAGGGTCTCGACGCCGTGTGCATCAACACCGACAACGATCAGCACTGCGAGGAGACGCTGGCGGCGGCGGAGCGCGGGTTGCACGTGTACTGCGAAAAGCCCATCGCGCTTACCGTCGCCGACGCGCGCCGGATGGTCGAGGCCACGCGCAACGTCGCCACGGTCGTGAACCTGAGTATGCGCGCGGCGCCCGAGTACCAGTTCATGTGCCAGGTGATCCGCGAGCAGCGCTACGGGAAGCTGCTGTGCGTCGGGGCGGTGCACCCGAAGCCCTCCGGCCTGCTCGTCCAGGGCAAGGGCCATCGCGCCACCAACGACCCCGCCGTGTGGGGGCCGATCCTGATGCATGACGGTGTGCACATCAGCGAGTGGCTGCGCTACATGGGCGGCGAGGTGCAGACGGTCGTCGCCCGCACGAAGACCACCGGCCCCGACCCGCTCAATGAGGAGTTCATCCACGCCGTCACGACCCATGATGACGACGTGCTCGGCGCCCTGTCGTACATGGCGATGCCCTTCATCCCCACCAAGCAGTACGCGATCTGCGAGCAGGCCAGCCTCTGGCCTGTGCGCGACAGTGACGGCGTGCGTCTGCACGTAGCGAAGGTCGGCGCGGACGACGAGGAGTTGCCGGTGCCGCCCCTGCCGCTGGGTGGGGATGCGTACTACGTGGACGAGTTCGTCCGCGCCATCCGCGAGGGCCACCGGCCGTACGCGAACATGGAGGACGGGATGGAGGGCCAGCGGATCGTCGAGGCCATCCGGAGGTCCGGCCAGACGGGCGAGTTGGTGCGGATGGATGACGTCTAGTACTGACGATTGACTTGACGATTGTATTTACAAGCGGGAACACCGGGGGTATACTGACGATGCCGCCAATCATAGACGAGTTCCGAGTCTCTGCTGCGGCTCGCAAGCACATATCTGAGAAGCATGGTGTTGACCCCGAAGACGCCATTGATGCTGCTGGGAGCACGTCTCGGCACCATCGCACCTATGGTGGCACTCTGGGAGACCGGCGCTATGTCATTGCGGGCAAGGCCGATGACGGACGGCGTATCTGGGTCACGTACGACGACGAGGGCAACGGGATTGGGCGCATCGTGACCGCCCGCGAGCCGGCGGGGAGACTCGACATGGCGCGACACAAACGCTTGAGGGGTGACTGAACGTGCCGAAGCGGCCGAAGATGCTGCCTCACTTCGAGACCGAGGAAGAGGAACTGCTGTTCTGGGAGACCCACCACCCTGCCGACTACATTGAGGGGCCGGTTGACGTGATCCTGCGCCTCAAGAAGCGGCCCAAGAAGACCGTCACGATGCGGATGGACCAGTTGCTCTATGACCGCCTCCGCACCGTGGCGGCTGAGCATGACGTGCCCTATCAGCGTCTCATCCAGGAGTTCGTGCGCGAGGGCCTGCGGGGACTGATGGCCAAGGAGCGCAGACGGGCCAAAGCTGATACCTGAACCTGGGGGCCACAACCGTGTCCCGAACAACATCGCTCTTAGCCCTCCTGACCGTCGTCCTCGCCGTCGGCCTCGCCACGGCCCAGGGCCAACCCACCGAGGGGACCATTGATCCCGCGGCGGTGAGCGCCGAGAAGGGGTTCTGCTACACGGTGGGTATCCAGGCGTCCTGCAAGCCGGATACCCCCGCCGCCAGCGCTGCCTCCTATCTCCGTCTGTTCGAGAACGATCAGGAGCTGGGGCCGGCGCACTCGATGCACCAGACCATCCGGGATGCCGGTGAGGGCGCCTTCTCCCACTGGTCCGGCGACCCGTCGGGACAACCCGCGCAGCTTTACTTCTCCGCCTCCGACAACACCGATCCCCGCCGTAACGGCCGCCGCTATCGCTGGGCCATCATCCGGGACGCCCGGGGCAACCCCATTCCTCCGCCCCCGATGCCGCCGCTGCCGACCAGCCCGTGCCAACTGCAGGCCGTGCCGGACCAGCCGCTGACCCGCGACCGGCACACAACACTGCTGGCCAACTTCGACGACGACGACAGCAATGACGCGATCTATGCGCGCGTGCACCGGCAGGAGGTGGGCGTGGGCAGCAAGCCGGACGCGCCGGGCAAGTTCGGCGGCGGCGTCTGCGTGGATGTCGTCAGCACCAGCGTCATGTACCCGGGGCTGGACAACGTCAACCCGCTGGTCGGGCAGGCTGAGTTCTGGGCGAAGGCCAGCGGCCAGCAACCCCTCTGGAACGACGGGAAGGAGCACTGGCTGCTCGTGGTCTACCCCGAGCGGGCCGGAGCTTCCGCGCGTCACGGCACCGCCCCGTGCTTCCTGACCCTGTGCAAGATGGCCGACGACACGCTCCGGTTCTCTGTGCAGCGCCAGAGCATCCCGCACTACGGCGCGGGGGTCGGCCTACGTGCCGGTGGCCAGTCGGTGAGCCTGCCCGCGGCGGGCCTGAAGGCGGAGGACTGGCACCACATTCTCGTCTCGTGGGACCTGAGGGCGCCCGGGCGCATCTGGCTGCTGGTCAACGGGCAGGGGCTGCGCGGGGACCTCAAGCGATCGGCAGGGCAGCTCCCGCCGAACCCGGCGATGAACATCGTGTTCGGGGGCCTGTGGGGCTTGCCCGGAGACAATGTCGCGGCCGCCCAGTGCTTCCTGGATGACCTGCGGGTCGCGGACTGCACCGTGGAGAAGCGCCTGGCCGGCGCGCCGGCGCCCGAACCGGCCGCGCTGGACGAGGCGCGCCTGCTGCAGGAGATGGACCTGTCGCGGGCCATGCTCGACCAGCTCCTGAGCCTGCAGTTCCACGGCGGCTGGGCTGCCGCGTACCAGTGGCCGACATACACGCCTACCGGCTGGGGGCTGGTCGGCCGAGGGGTGGACATGTGGTTCGCGTACAGCTCGTGGGCCGGCGCGGCGTTGCTGCGCGGGTGGATGCTCTGGGGTGATGACCGCTACCTCGAGGGCGCGCGCGAGGCCGCCGACATGTTCTGCCGCACCCAGCGCGCCAACGGCACCTGGAGCGACGAGTATACCTACGGGCGCGGCGAGTTCGCCCCCTGGGGCAACTACGCGTACATCGCCCAGGCGATGCAGAGCAACCAGATTCGGTTCCTGGCCATGATGTACCGGGTGCTGGGAGAGGAGCGCTACGGGCAGGCCCTCCGCAAGGCCGGCGACTGGATGGTCTCGATCCAGTTTCCCAGCGGCGCCTGGGGCTGGGAGGCCTACCCCGCCGACCACACCGGCCCGTACGGCCACCCGGCGCTCAATGACGCCGTCACCCCGCAGGCGATGCTCGACTTGTTCGTGATCTGGTGCGCGATGACGAAGGAGGGCGGGGTGTCGGCGCAGCCGACGGGGACCCCGCCGGACGGCTACCTACAGGCCGTCCTGAAGGGCGCGCAGTGGATCATTCAGGCCCAGGCCGGGCCCCCGACCTACGGGTGGGCCGACCAGTACAACGAGAAGAACGAGTTCATCTGGATGCGCAACTTCGAGCCGCCTGCCGTCTCGATGCAGGCCATCAACTCGGCCGCCACCGGCCTGTGCTTCGCCTACGACCTGACGGGCAGCGGCAAGTACCTCGAGCCGCTGCGCAAGGTGCTGACATGGTTGGACGCGATACCGCAGGAGCAGCGGGGGTGGCTGTGGTACGACCCGAAGACGAGTGTGCCGGTGGTGGCCTACTACAACGAGATGCTCCCGGTGACCGACCCCAAGGCCGTGCGGGAGATCATCCCGAGACTTGACGCGCACTATGGCACGAAGTACCCGTGGCAGGGCGATGCGATCCGCGCGCACCTGAAGGCGCGGGAGCAGGGGCCGGTGTACCCGGACTGGCGGGGTCGCCGGCCGCGGTCACAGTTCGGGGAGGCGCCGACGGTGGCAGACCGGGCGGCGGCGTACCAGGCCGACCGGGCCAAGGGGGCACGCGACTGGCTGGCAGCGTGGGCGGCGGGGAAGCCGCCGCTCAACAGGGATCCCGAGTACGGCCAGACCTTCGACCTCGGGGCCGCGGTCAGTCACTGCCAGAACCTGATCGGCGACATCGAGAACGCCCTGGTTGCGTTCGGCGATATCCCTGGCGAGCGCCTCCCGCGGTACAGCCGCGGGCACAGCAATGACTGGGTGTGGATGGAGCCGCAGCGGGACTACTACGCCACACCGCTCGGGCAGGGGCAGCAGTGATACCACGTCACGGCCTGTCGCGAGCCGAAGCCCGCGCGCCGGCGCTCAGTGCGATGCCGCGAGGGGCTCTCCTCATCCTCGCGGTCGTCCTGACGCTGCCGCCGGCCACCGCCGCGCCAACGCCCCCCGCCTTCGTCCCGTTGGTCATCGTCCTGAGCGGCATCCCCATGGAGAACGTGCGCGGGCTTGGCATGGCGGAGTGGCAGCCGGACACCAAGTGGATCGAGATCTGGAACCGTAGTCGGTGTGTCGTGGCGATCCGGGAGGGCCAGCGCCAAGCCCTCCGCATTCACTACCCGGAGCCCAACGAGCCCTTCCTGCTGGAGACAGCCCCGACGCGCTGGCAGGGCACATTGTACGTCCCCGTCTCGCTGGAGCGCGAGTTCGGCTGGACGGTCACATGGGACCCCGCCAAGGGCATGGTCACCTGGACCGGCGAGGAAGACGGGAAGCCCACCACCTTCACCCGTGTGCGCATGGACCTCCCCCTCCTGGCCGCGCAGAAGCATGACTTGGCGACGCTAAGGCGGCTGCTACGCGCGTCGCCGGAGATCGCCAAGGCGCCCTCGGGAGGCAACGAGTACACGCTGCTGCACTGGGCGACGGCGCGCGACGATCTGCCGGTGATGCAGGCCCTGCTGACCGCCGGGGCGGATGTGAACGCGCTGGCACGGCACAATGACTGGGTTGGGCCTCCTGCCGCCGACGAGTGCGGTGAGACGCCGCTGCACACGGCGGCGCGGGCCGGCCGTGTCGCGGCCGCGCGGTTGCTTCTGGCGCACGGGGCGTCGGTCGCCACACGGGACGATGAGGGCCTCAACACCCCGCTGCATCTGGCGGTGCTGGCCGGACGGGTGGACCTGGTGCGGCTGCTGCTGGAACACAGGGCCGATGTCGCGGCGCAGGCGCGGCTCGGCAACACGCCGCTGCACCTGGCCGCCCAGGCCGGCAACACCACGATCGCGGCCCTGCTCCTGGCAGCGGGCGCGAAGGCGACCGCGCGCAACGACGACGTCAGAGGCATGGCCGGCCGTGATCCGGGCAACGAGCCCATTCACCTCGCCGCCGGGACCGGGAACGTGGCGATGGTCAGCCTGCTGCTCCAGTACGGGGCAGACGTGAACGCGGTCGGGCAGTACTACTACACGCCGTTGCATCGCGCCGCCGCCATCGGCTCATTGCCACTCGTGTACTTCCTCCTCGCCCGCCACGCCAGCATCACCGCCCAGGACATGGGCGGCCGCACGCCCTTGCACTGGGCGGCGCGCAGCGGGCATGTCGCGGTGGCGAAGCTGTTGCTGAGCGTAGGGGCACCGGTGACCAGCGCCTACACGACGCCCCTGCACCTGGCGGCCGAGCAGGGGCGTCTGGCGGTGGCGAAGCTGCTCCTGGACCGCCGGGCACCGGTCAATGCGCAGGACGGCACCCACAAGACGCCCCTCCACCTGGCGGCCGAGAGCGGCCATGCCGACGTGGTGAAGCTGCTGATTGCCCGCGGCGCGAGCCTGACCGCTGAGGACTGTGACGGGCAGATGCCGCTGCACCGCGCGGTGGAGTACGGCCAGACCGCGACCGCCGTCGCGCTGCTCGGCGCTGGCGCGAAGCTCGAGTCGCCATCCCGCGATGGGGCAACGCCGCTGTATACAGCGGCCCTGTACGGACGGCTGGCGATAGTGAAGCTGCTGCTGGGGCGGGGCGCGGCGGTGGACGGCACAGGCGGCCACATCGGTACGCCGCTGATCGCCGCGGCGGATCATTGGAGCAG
The DNA here is from genome assembly GCA_021372615.1 of bacterium. NCBI lineage: Bacteria > bacterium. The sequence goes on from JAJFUB010000136.1 coordinate 16,868, forward strand.
CCAGGCCGGTGAGCAGGTGTTCGCCCAGATCGCGGGCGCGCTGCTGGACGCCGGCGCCGACACGACGGCGCGGGATGGGGAGGACAAGACGGCGCTGCACTGCGCCGCGCGTCACGGCTACGTCGCGATCGCCCGGCTCCTGCTCGGCCACGGGGCCCAGGTCAACGCCGCCGACCGCATGGGCACCACGCCGCTGCACGAGGCCGCGACCACGGCGCAGACCGTGCTCGCGACGCTGCTGCTCGACCGTGGCGCCGATCCGGAGGCCCGCGACCGGCAGGGCCGCACGCCGCTCGACCTCGTAGGGGACAGTTCGGACTACCGGGGGCGGGCCCCCGACATGGCGCGGCTGCTCGTCGGCCATGGGGCGCAGCCGAGCCTGCATCTGGCGGCCTCGCTGTGGGACGCCGACACGATCCGCCGGCTCCTCGCCGCGGGCGCCGACGTCAACGCCCGCGATGGGCGCGGGCGCACGCCGCTGCACCGGGTGGTGGGTCTGGACACGCTGGGACGCGGGAGCGACCAGGCGGTCGCGGCCGTGCAGGCGCTGCTGGCCGCCGGGGCTGACCCGAACGCCAAAGACAAGGAGGGACGCACGCCCCTGGCGGTGGCCGGGCCGAGCACGCTGGAGTGCTTCATCCCCCTGCTGGAGGGCGGGGCCGACCCCAACGTGCGCAGCAGTTGGAGCAGCACCTGGCCCCTGCACATGGCGGTCCGTTTCGGCGGTCGTCATCTCGACATCGTCAAGGCGCTCGTGGAGCACGGCGCCGATGTCAATGCCACCAACACCTCTGGCCACACGCCGCTGGCGGAGGCGGTAGAAGGTGGCCACAAGGAGATCGGCGACTACCTGCGCGCGCACGGAGCGCACGAGTAGGCGCTACGGGCTGAGTTGCCCCCGCAGCCAATCACCGAGCAGCGTCGCCGCGTCGGCCTGGCTGCCCTGGGGACGGACGAGGTACGGCAAGTCCTGCCCCGTCGCGACCTCCAGCGCCCATGCTGCCCGCTCCTGCTCCTCGGCGGTCAGTTGCGTCTGGGCCACCTCGGGCAGCACTACGAAGGCGTCCCATTGCGCCACCCCGAAGCTGAGCGACCAGTTCAGCACCCACGTATAGCCGCGATAGAAGCGCGCGAAGTCCGGCGCCGTGGCCGCGGCCGGCACGGCGAACACGACCAGGTCGGGCTTGGGCAGCTCCGGATGGTCGCGCATTCCCATCCACCCCTGCGCTTTGGCCTGGGCCTCGATCTGCGCGACGGTCTGCCCCGCCGTCTCCCACTTCACGATCTCCAGTTGGGCCTGCGGGTACAGCGCCTTGAGCGCCGGGCCGATCAGCTCATCGTAGGGCGGCATGGCGACGACGCGCAGCGGCTGCCCCGCCTTCAGCTTCGCCAGCACGTGCGGCAGCCCCGGCAGCGGCCCCACCTCGGCCAGCGACACCTTCCGCCCGGTGATCGTCTCGGCCATGCTCTCGGCGAACAGCTTGTGCCCGCGCATGTTGGGGTGGATGCCATCGCTCATCAGGAGCGTGTACTGCCGCGTGTCCAGCATCGCGACGGCTTCGTAGATCGAGAAGCAGTCGGTAAGGGGCACGCCCAGGTCTGCCGCGACCTTGCGCACGATCTCAGCGTATGCGGCGAGCTTGCTGAGCTGGCGTGAGCCGTTGCTCTCGGTGATCCAGTTGGGCGTGCAGAGCACGACCTGGGCGTTGATCTCGCGGCACTTGCTGACCATCGTGCGCAGGTTGGCCTCGTAGGCCTCGGGCGTGTTGGCGACCACGTCGTTCATTCCGAACATGATGACCACGAGGTCGGGCTTGTGGCCCAGCACGTCCTTGCCCATGCGCGCCAGGCCGCTGGCGGTGTTGCCGCCGCTGACGCCGGCGTTGATGGTCGTGATCTTGGCCTGTGGGTGGACGCGCTGCAGGGCCAGGCCGAGCATCTCGGTCCAGGCGCGCCGCCCGCCCGAATGGTAGTACACACCGGTGATGCTGTCGCCGAAGCCGACGATCTTGACCGGGCGCTGGCCGGTTGCGAGCGAGGTGTTCAGTTCGGGAAACACGGTGGGATCTCCCTGGCAAAGGGTGGGCAGCAGTACGACGAGTGCGAGCACAGCCAAGCGGTAGATGGTCATGGGGCGAACTCCGGCGTCAGGTTGTCTCCGGTGCGGGTCATCCAGTCGGTCAGTGCGACACGGTGGCGCGCGCGTACATCATAGGTCTCCGGCCGGCCCGCGAGGTTGTGCAACTCGCCCGGGTCGCGCTGCAGGTCGAAGAGCTGCTCCCGGTCACCGTGGGCGTACACGTACTTGTAGCGGCGCGACATCGCCGCGCGGGTGTGGACGCCGCCGTGGATGTAGCCGTTGAACTCGGCGCACACGAAGTCGCGGCCCGGGTGCGCGGCGTCATGCAGCAGCGGCACGAGGCTCTCCCCCTGCGCGTGCGGCAGCGGCGGGAGGCCCAGCAACTCCAGCACCGTCGGCGCGTAGTCTACCTGTGACACGAGCTGCCCCCGCCGCCCCGGGGCCACGCCCGGGGCAACCAGCACGAGCGGCACGCCGATGGAGCGCTCGTACATGACGCCCTTCTGGTACAGGTTGTGGCTCCCGAGCATCTCCCCGTGGTCGCACGAGGCCAGCACGACCGTCTCGTCCGCACGTCCCGACGCCTCCAGGGCGTCCAGCACGACCCCCAGGCAGGCGTCGGCGAAGGCGACGTAGCCCAGATAGGCCGCCATGGCGCGGGCCCACTGCTCCCATGTCCACCCGCGCACGGATTGCGCGCCCGGGGTCTCGCTCACGGCTCTGGGCAGCTCCTCCATGGCCTCGCCATAGCCCGGCGGCGGCGTCATGTCTTGGGGCGCGAAGAGGCTGAAGTAGGGCTCGGGCACGAGGAGCGGCGGGTGCGGCGCGGCCAGCGAGCACCACGCAGCGAAGGGGCCCCCGGCGGGCGTCGCGCGGATGAAGTCCGCGACGCGCCGGGCGCGTAGCATGTCCGGATGCTCAGACAGGGGCTTGGTCCACACGGCCGGCACGGGGATGCTGAAGCTCCAGTCGTGCCAGCCGCCGCCATCCTTGGGTGTCCGCACAGCGGCCCGCTGCTCGCCCTCGCGGCCGCCCTGCGCCACCAGCATCTCCACATGCTCGCCGTACGGAAAGCTGCCGGAGTTGAACAGGTCATACTCGGCGCTGCGGTCGTCCTCGGGCCGCCGGTTGACGTGCCAGACGCCGTCGTACGCGACGTGGTAGCCGGCGTCCAGGCAGCGGTCGATCCATAGCTCCTCCCCGGCGTGGAGTGTGTCGAGGCCCTCGCCGAAGCTCGTGGCGCCGTGGGCGTGCGGCCAGCGCCCCGTCATCATCGAGGGGCGTGTCGGCACGCACAGGGGCGTGGCGCAGTACGCGCGGTCGAAGACGACTCCGCGACCGGCGAGTCGTTCCCACGTCGGCGTGGGCACCGGGCCGCCGTAGGTGGGCAACGTCGCCCGCTGGAGCTGGTCGCACAGCAACACGAGCAAGTTGTGGGGCATGTCGGGCATGGCTCGGCTACACTCAGCGCAGTGGGGCGGCCGGCGGATCAACTCCGCTTCGGCACCCGCCAGTTGGCGTACCAGATCGAGTCCTCGCTCGGCGGGGCCTGGCCGTCGGCCAGTTCGGTCATGGCGCGGAAGTCCCCGAACCGCGGGCGGACCTCGTCCTCCCAGAGCTGCTCCACCTCATCGAACGTCAGCGGCTTCCGCGCGGGCTGCACGCGGTCGTACTCCGCCAGCAGCTCCTTGCCCTTCGCCCCCAGGTTGGCTGCGATGTTGGCCACCACGGCCTCGCCCCGGCGGCGGCTGGTCTCGTGGGCGTTGTCACCCATGGCAAGGTGCGGGCCCGGCGCTTCCCGGTCCGGCAGGCGCGACAGGTCCACGCAGTCGGGGTCGGTCGCCCACAGATAGGCCGTCTCGATGCTGCCGCCGTGGCAGAAGTCAGGCAGGAACTCCTCATCCAGCACGCCGTAGTCGAACAGCAGCTCCAGGCGCGTGGCGAAGTGCGGCTGCAGCAGGTCGCGAAAGACGGGGAAGTCCGGGCAATGCGGCCCGGCGTGGCCCGAGAAGACGATGGCGGCATGGAAGCCCAGCATGTCCACGGTGCGGATGTGGTACAGCATGTTCTTGAAGAACATCCACGGCGGGATGGCGGTGACCCACGGCCGCGCCTCACCGACACGAGCGAAGGCCCACGCCCCGCACACGCCCAGCTCGTGAATGTGCCAGTAGTGCGGCGGCGCGACAATGCCGCCATGCTCGCGGGCAGCCGCCACGGCCGCCCCCATGGGCCGCAGCAGGTCCATGCCCAGGGCGTTCTGCGGGCCGTGCGGCTCGCACAGACCGTAGGGCATGTACACCAGCGGGCACGCTTCGAGTGCGGCATTCAGTTCGTCCGGGAACATGCGCTCCCAACGTACTTCACGTCTCATCACACGACCTCCATGGCCTAGCTATGACCCAGTGCCGGCGTCTCGCCGGCAACAACGGTCGCCCAGTGCCGGCGTCTCGCCGGCAACGGCGTTCCGGGTCTTGCCCTGGCCGGCGAGACGCCGGCACTGAGCGGGAGGGGGGCGCCGGTCGCGGTCGGTGACCGCTCCCACGCCAACTCCCGCACGAACCCCCACACGCGAACTCCCACGCCAGACCCAGCGCCAGACCCAACGCCGCTCCCACGCCCACCCCAACGGTGCAGAGCACTAGAGCATGCACGCCGCGCCGGTGGGCACCGTGAGGCGGTCCGCCTCGGGTGGGCCCCACGATCCCGCGGCATACGGATGCACCGGCAGGTCCGCCGCCAGCAGCGGCGTGAACAGCCGCCACGCCTCCAGCACCTCGTCAATCCGCACGAACAGCGTCTGGTCGCCATGCAGGATGTCCAGCAGCAGCGCCTCGTACGCTTCGGGCAGGCGCGGGAAGACGTCCTCGTGGCGGAACTTCAGCCCCTGGGTCTGCACCTGCAGCAGGTCACCCGGCTGCTTCACCTCAAACCGCAGCTCGAAGCCCTCATTCGGCTCGATGGTGATGACGAGGGCGTTGGCCGAGATGGCGGCCTCGGGGAAGTGCTCGAACATCGCCAGCGCCGGACAGCGGAAGTTGACGACAATCTGTCGGGCGCTGGCCGCCAGGCGCTTGCCGGTGCGCAGGTAGAACGGCACGCCCTGCCAGCGCCAGTTGTCCAGGCGCACCTCCAGCGCCGCGAAGGTTGCCGTTGACGAGTTCGGGGCGATGCCCTCACCCTCGCGGTAGCCGGGCACGGGCTGCCCGCCGATCTCCCCGGCGCCGTACTGCCCCAGGACCACATGGCGCGGGTCCAGCGCGCGGATGCTGCGCAGCACCTTCGCCTTCTCATCGCGGACCGAGTCGGCGTCCAGGGCCACCGGGATCTCCATGGCGACCAGCGATAGCAGTTGCGCCAGGTGGTTTTGCATCATGTCGCGCAGCACGCCGGTGCGGTCGTAGTAGGTCGCCCGCCCTTCGGCGCCGCCCTGCTCGGCCACGGTGATCTGCACGCTGGCGATGCGGTCGCGGTTCCACAACGCCTCGAAGATGGAGTTGGCGAAGCGGAAGACCAGGAGGTTCTGGACGGTCTCCTTGCCCAGGTAGTGGTCTATGCGATAGGTCTGCTCCTCGGTGAAGTGCCGCTTGATGGCGGCATCCAGCTCGCGCGCGGAGTCCAGGTCGTGACCGAAGGGTTTCTCGATGACCAGCCGCGTCCAGCCCGGGCTGTGGTTCAGCCCGGCCTCGCCGAGGCGCTGCACGGTGGCGCTCAGGCTCTGCGGGGGGATGGCGAGATAGAGGACCCGGTTGCCGGGCAGTCCGTGCTCGCGCTCGAGGTCCTCCAGGCGCCGGGCGAGTGTGGCGAAGGCCTCGGGGGTCTCCTCGCCGAGGCTGTGGTAGTGCAGGCAGTGCCCGCACCAGGTGCTCCCGAGGCTGCGCTTCTCCAGGCCGGCGGCTCCCAGCACCTCGGCGGCCCACTGGCGATAGCTCTCATCGGTGAACTGCGCTCGCCGCGCCACGCCCAGGACGTGGGACGGGGGGCCGATATGCCCCTGGTCGGCCAGATGCCACAGGGCCGGCAGCAGCTTCGTGCGCATCAGATCGCCGCTGCCGCCAAAGGCGACGAAGAGGTGGGGGTCGGCGGAGGGGCTACTTGCCATCCTCGCCCTCCCGTCGCACCGCATGGCCGCCGAATTGGTGGCGCATCATCGCGAGTATCCGGTCTGAGAAGCAGCGGTCGTCACGCGAGCGCAGCCGCTGCAGCAGGGCCAGCGTGATGACCGGCGCCGGCACATCCAGCTCGATGGCCTCGGCGGCGGTCCAGCGCCCCTCGCCCGAGTCGGGCACATAGGGCGCGATGTCGCACAGGTCGGCATCCTCGGCGAGGCCCTCGGCCACGAGGTCCAGCAGCCAGGAGCGGATGACGCTGCCATGGCGCCAGGTCTCGGCCACGGCCCGTAGGTCAAGCCCCAACTCCTGCCGTCGCTCCATGATGGCGAAGCCCTCGGCGATGGCCTGCATCATGCCGTACTCGATGCCGTTGTGCACCATCTTGGTGAAATGGCCCGCACCGACAGGGCCCAGGTGCGCCCAGCCCCGGTCCGGGGCCGGCGCGAGGGCCTCAAGGATCGGCCGCAGGGCCTCGACCGGCTCGGGCGCGCCGCCCACCATCAGGCTGTAGCCCTCCTGCAGGCCCCAGACGCCGCCGCTCGTGCCGACATCCACGAAGTGCAGGCCCTGCTCCCCCAACTCCGCTCCCCGCCGCATGGAGTCCTTATAGTACGAGTTGCCGCCATCAATGAGGATGTCGCCGGCGGCGCACATGGTTGCCACCTGCTGCAGCATGTCCTCCGTCGGCTCCCCGGCGGGCACCATGACCCAGACCGCGCGCGGCGGCGTCAGTGCGGCAACGAGGTCCTCGAGGCTGTAGACCGGCGTGATGCCGCGCGCGGCCGCCTGGTCTACGGTCTGGCGGCTGCGGCTGGTCCCGATGACCTGGTGTCCGGCGCGCAGCAGCCGCTCCGCCATGTTGCCCCCCATGCGTCCCAGCCCAACCATGCCCAGTTGCATAGCGACCTCCTCCGGTGACCTCCCTCGCCCCAGATGATTGTCCGCACAGGTGCGTGGCACCTGCGTCGCCACGCCGACTGAGGCGGCCGTCCAGGCAGGTGCGACCCCTCGCTCCGGCCAACTAGCCTGCCCAGGAGGGATGGACATGAGTGATGACGCGCCGCTGCGTATCCGGCCGTACCAACTGGCCTGCCTGGTCTGCCGGGCGGGCAGCGAGGAGGCGCCCCCCACCGATGATCGCGTCGCCGAGCTGGGGCGGCTCATCCGCGAGCACCCCGACACGCCGCTGATGCTGTGCGCCAACATCGGCGATGCCTACGGGTGGCAGGACCCCGGCCATGCCGAAGACACGCCCGAGGGCGTGGACTACAACCGCAAGCGCGATCTGGACATCCTGCAGCGACTGGACCTCGCGCCCGGCTCCGTGCTGCCGGCGCGGGTGCTGCTCAAGCGCTTGCTGTTGTGCCTGCCCACGGTCGCCGGCGTCTGCGGCTATGACACCGTGACGAGCCCGGCGTGGCAGGGCTGCGCCCGGGCTCACAGCGGCGACTACGAGCGCGGCGTGGCGCAGGGCTTCGCGCCCCACATCCCGGCGCGCCCGGAGCCCGAGATGACCGCCGAGAAGACGCGGTCCCTCGCCGCTCTGGAGGACGCCGAAGTCGTGCGCATCCGCCCGCATATCCTCCTGTGCGCCGTCTGCCAGTATGGCGGCGGCACCCGCCCGCCGTTCAAGGAGGACAACCTCCCGGAGTTTATCCAGAAGGTGCTGGCTGGCTGGGACCCACAGGTGGAGTTGGTGCCCGGCGCCGACTGGGACATGTGCGCCCCCTGCCCCCACCGCAGCGCCGAAGGGTACTGTGTGACCGGCCGCGTCAGCGGCGCCGGTGTCTACAACGAGATGAAGGACCTCGAGGTCATGCAGGTGCTGGGGATGTCGTACGGCGACCGGATGCCGGCCCACGCGCTCTTCCGGCTGATCTTTGAGCGCATCCCGACCGCCGACGGCGTGTGCGCCCTGACCAAGGTGGAGTCGCCGCTCTACTCGGTCTGGCGCGATGGCTGCAGCAACAACACCTTCCCCGGCCCCTACGAGAAGGGCCGCGAGCAGCTCTGGGAGACCTTCGGGTGTGAGGGAACGCCGTAGGGGCAGGGCAACCTGTAGGGCGGGGGCTGGTACCCCGCCGACCGTTCGCCTCGTGCCATGCGGGGCGGGGTACAAGCCCCCGCCCTACAGCGCAGGTGCCGCCGACCCGCGTGCTGAATCCGCCGTGCAGCGTCACTGACCAAGTGAGAGGAAACTGCCATGTCCAGCTTGACCGTTGGGTTCGCCGCTACCGATATCACGCCCCCCCTGGGCTTGCCGATGGCCGGCTACGGGTCGCGCGATGAACTGTCCCAGAGTGTCACCGATCCGCTCTCAGCCCAGGCCCTCGTCTTGCAGTCCGGTGACACAACCTGTGCCGTGATCTGCACCGACCTCATCGGCCTGGAGGCCGACTTCGTTGCCGATCTGCGCGAGCGCACCGTCGCCCTGTCCGGCCTGGACGCTGACCATGTCATGGTCTGCTGCAGCCATACCCACTGGGGGCCCGTTGTCACCGGCGGGAACTACCTGGCCGACAAGCTGCGCCAGGCCGTGTCGGCGGACTACCGCGCTGACCTGCTCGAGAAGCTGGCCCAGTTGGTCGTCCAGGCGCAGGCGGCGCGCGTGCCGGCCGTGGCCGGCTGGGGCAGCGGCTTCGCCGACGGCATCAGCTTCAACCGCCGCCAGGTGGGGCCGGACTTCCTGACCGACATGCACCTGGCACTGGAACCCCCCATGGCAGCCGTGGCCACTGAAGTGGGCAATGACCTGGCCCTGACCTGGGAGGCCGGCGAGCACATGGGGCCGCGCCTGAGCGAGCCGCTCGACGAACTGGACGGCAACCGCGTTGGGCCGGCCGATGCCGAGGTCCCGGTCCTGCGCTTCGACAAGGCCGACGGCACGCCCCTGGCCGCCCTGGTCAACTTCGCCTGCCACGCCGTCTGCGGCGGAGGCGACTTCTACGGCTATTCGGCTGACTACGTGGGCTATGCCCGCGCGGCCTTCGAGGCCCTCACCGACTGCCGGATGCTCTTTGCGGATGGCTGCGCCGGGGACCAGGTGCCGCGGTGGCGCCAGAACGACGCCCGGCAGCGCGTGGGCAAGTCCCTGGGGGCCGAGGCCGCCAAGGTGTGGCTCGGCGTGGACGAGCGCACAGGCGACGTCCCGCTGGCCGTCGCCAGGCGCGATGTCTTCATCCCCCTGAACCCCAGGATACTGCCGCTGGAGGAGGCCCAGGCGGCCCTCGACGCCCATCCCGAGCCGGAAAGCAACAAGGCCGTGTGGGAGCGCGAGATGCTCAACCTGGCCACCGAGACCCGGGGCATGACCGAGGGCTACCCGGCTGAGATCTGGGCCATGCGCGTGGGCGACTGCGGCCTGGTCACCCTCCCGGGCGAGGCGCTGACGGAGTTGGGCCTGCAGATCAAGCAGCGCTCGCCGTTCCCGGTCACGCTGGTCGTCAGCCTGGCCAACGGGTGCATCGGCTACCTGCCCACCGACAACGCCTGCCGTGAAGGCGGCTACGAGCCGAGCTGGAGCCCCGTGGGGCCCGGCACCGAGCGCGTGCTGGTGGATACGGCGGTGGCCCTCCTGGAGGAGTTGGCGTGATACCGATCCGCCGCGCGCCGCAGGTGCTGCTGGGTGTGCTGCTGGCGGCCGGGGCTGTTGCTCAGCCGGCGCCCGACCGGTTCGCCACGGTGGCCGAGATGTGCGCGGCGGCGGACCTCAAGCCCGGCGCGGCCATCGTCGTGGCCGGCTACCGCCAGCCGGAGGACGGCGGCGGGGGGAGCTTCCGGTACGAGGCCACCTCGCGCGCAGAGCCGGACGGCGGCGCGGTGCTCGCGCATGTGAAGCTCCCGGGGCGACTGCTGCGGGTTGTTGACCCTGAGGAGGATGCCTACGCCGAGTGGTTCGGCGCGTACGGCGACGGCGACAGCGCCACGCCCCATGCCGATCAGGACGCCATCAACAGGTGCCTGCGGGCGTACGGCCGGGTCAAGCTGCGGGCGGAGACCTACGGGGTGCGCGGCCGAGCTGAGCCTTACAACCCGAACCTGACCTTCGGCGCCATTGATCTGGGACCGTACTACCACATCGTCGGCTCAGGCCGCGATCGGACGAAGATCAAGCTGCTGGACCAGACGAACCCGCACGGCTCGCCCGGCGGCAGCAACTACTTCATCATGCTGTATAATCGCGCGTTCCATGAGAGCGCCGACCATGTCGTCATCCGCGACCTGACCATAGACTGCAACTTCGACCACCAGGACAAGCAGGCGACCATCCACTGCGTCGGCATCCGGGGCGGTGGCGCGCTGCTTGAGCGGTTGAACCTGCGCGGCTACGGCACCGGGCGCCAACGGCCCGAGGGCTACACCCGCGAGTGCTTTGCGGTACACCAGACGCTCGTGTACAAGGCGCCGGGGAGCTGCCGCCGGGCCGCCGTGATGCGCGACCTGGACTTCACCGGCTGCGGCCACAACGGCGAGGTGGGCAGCCCCGTTGGCGAGATCACCCATCTCGCCCTCGGCGGCGCGGACAACTTCGACAACCATAGCTGGATCATGCCCCAGGGCAAAGACCCCGAGTGGGACCCGGCCAACGGCGGCGAGAACGCAAACAACTGGTGGCCCAGCTACGGCGGGCTGGTGGAGAACTGCGTCATCCATGACGAGGCCTACGACCCGCCCATCCAGCAGAGCCCGCTCAACGGCATCACCTACGGCGACTGCATCGGTCTGACCATCCGGGGCAATCGCGTGGAGAACTGGGAAGGCTGTGCCGTCTTCACGATGAGCTGGTGGAACCAGGACACCACCATCGTGGACAACACCTTCAGGAATGTCACCATCGGCATCGCGCTGAACATGGCGGGCGAGAAGGGTCAGCCGATCCAGTGCCCGCAGCACCGCGGCGTGCTGGTGGCGCACAACACGATTGAGCTGGGTTCAGACCCGGACGCCCCCTGGGGCATGTGCGGTGTCAGCCTCTACGGCGCCGACATGCCGGCCACGCTGCGCATGCAGGGCATCCATGTGCGTGAGAACACGATCAGCGGCCGGGCCCATCCCGACCGCAAGGGCAACAGGTCGTGCCCCGTCGGCATCAAGATCCAGATCCTGCGCCCGGTGTACCACGACCTGCGGATCGAGGACAACGTCCTGGACCTCCCGGACTACGTCGAGGGCACGTGGGCGCCGCCGGAGCCCAACGGCCTTGCACTGATGTACTACCCGCTGGCACTGTGGGACGAGGCAGTCAAGCAGGGGCACGTCGTCTTCCGGGGCAATCGCAGCCAGGAGGGGAAGCCGCTCTACCCGGCGCTGGTGGACTGGGACTTCAAGCAGCCGGCGAAGCGGGGGAGGATGCCGGTGCAGTGAGGGCGACAGGCCCCGCGGCTCACTCAAATGCCCGCCGCCTGACCTGGTCGAAGGGGAAGCGGTCGCCGGGGCAGGCCGTCGGAGCGTAGTCGCGGTGGCGGTGCAGGTGCCGGGGCCGGAAGCGGTACTTGCGGATCAGTTGCTTCAGGAGCCGGTCCAGCGCGTCCAGTTGTTCGCGGCTGGGCGCCATGGAGCCATGCTCGCCGTGCGGGTTGGCGCTGGAGCTGAAGTTGCCGACCAGGCAGATGCCAAGCTGGTTGTTGTGCCCCAGCGTGTGGCTGCCACTGACTTCCTCCGGCCGCCCGGGCTGTACGGTGCCGTCGCGCAGAATGAGATAGTGATAGCCGATGTGGTAGGTCCGGCCGCCCGCGGTGGTGCTGAAGCCCCGACGGGCGTGCTCGCGCCCGATGAACTCGGCGTCCACGCGCTGACCCTCCACTATGTCAGGGGTGGCCGTATGGTGTAAGATGATGCCGGCGGGGTGGCGCTGCCAGGGCCGCCGCCAATCCAGGTTCAGTCGCCCGGAAAGCCCCGCCAGCAGCAGGTTCAGCAGGGCCGCTACCAGCAGCGCAAAGGCACACCCGCGCGAGAAACGCGGGATGGGGGCCGGTTGGTCGAGTCGCTGCCGTACGCGCATCATGTCTCACATGGAGTTGCCCAATGGTGTTCCCTGCCGCGGACGGACCCGTCACCAGGCCCGCGCCGGCCCCGACCGGGGTGCGCTTGCCGGTGACCCCGCGCGCCCTGATCGTGGGCGTGATCGGCGCCGCCATCGCCTGCTTCGTCGTGTCCTGGGCCGAGTTGGTCGTCACCAGCATCCAGATTGCCATCTGCCAGTTCGCGCCGGCGGCCATCGGCCTGCTGTTCGTCCTGGTGCTGGGGAACCTGCTGGTGCGCAGCGTGGCGCGCCGCTTGCGCCTGCGTCCCCACGAGATCATCGTCATCTACCTGATGATCC